>CAZBZA010000202.1:0-5950 GCA_964495865.1 uncultured Lentimicrobiaceae bacterium | reverse complement strand
AATTATTTCCATTCCGCTCGAAGGCGATCTGGAGCATAAGGACAGCATGGGAAATATTGCCGTCATAAAACATGGCGACATACAGGTAATGAGCGCAGGCACCGGCATATTCCACAGCGAATACAACAAGAATAAAGATCGGAGTGTAAAATTCCTTCAAATATGGGTATATCCAAATAAAAATAATGTTACGCCGCGTTACGACCAAATCACGCTAAATGTAGCCGACCGTCATAATAAACTACAGCAAATTGTTTCGCCGAATGCTGACGATGCCGGAGTATGGATTCACCAGAATGCATGGTTTCACCTGGGTAATTTCGATAAAGGAGTGACCGCTGAATACAAAATCAGGCAAAGCGGGAATGGTGTTTATGCATTTATTCTGAAAGGCGATGTAACTATTAACGAACAGCCATTAAAAACACGCGATGGATTAGGGATTTGGGATATTGAATCTATTTCCATTGTAGCTGATTCTGACGCCGAAATACTTTTGATGGAAGTCCCGATGACATCCTAATCTGCATCATCCTTTAGTGAAGCTTTTGAACCTTAGGGCATTGGTGACATGATGATAAACTACATCAAATTGCCACTAAAACTCTAGGGTTCATTGAGTTAGTGATGATTTTATGATTTTACAAATGCAATAAATAAAAACTTATATGAAAACTTTAAATATTTTAAACCAAAAGTCTTGTTTCAATAAAGATATGTCATTATATTTGGTTCGCTTTTAAAAGGCGCAATTAATTGGTTTGTTTGCGGATACAACTTTATTAGAATCGCGGGAGCCTCTGTTTTATAACCACCCTGATTGTTTTGAGCTTATAAAATGGGAACAGGTACAAAATTCCGGAATCTGTTTTTTTAACAAGTGATTATTTCAGAGAGATTCCCGACCTTTCGAAAAATCTTATTCGAATTAAAACAATTGAATATTAACACTCCAGCATCAACGAGTCCTATGAAAACATATATAAAAAGGGAATAACCCAACTTCAGAAATATTCTGTTTAAGATTGGTTTTTTGTATGATCGTCAGGCTTAAAATGGGAATGATTGAATAAGCAATAGCATTAAACGTATTCACGAAAGGATACAATCATTTCGCTATACCTATTCTTCCTGAAAGTTTCCTTATCTAATTAGTAAAGTGAAGAAATAAAATATTTTGATAGCTATAAGTGACTATAAACTTTACAAACCGCATGCTTTCGAAAAAAAAGAATGTATCACAAGCATCAAGCATCAGGCTTCATTTGCCCCTGATTCTCTCCTTTAAACAAATAAAAAGCATTATAATTTTCCTGCTGCTGATAACGCTTAATCTTCGGGTTTATTCGCAATACTGTACCAATGATAACCGCTTTACTGAAACGGCAGTTTTTACCAACAATCAGATCACTTCTGATGAAAATATAGTTTATGGCTCAGCCCTGACTATCAACGGTGAAATGCAGGATCTTTTAATGAATATACATTATCCCGGTTCCAGCTACGATCCACTAAACAAACGACCACTCATTGTGCTGATGCATGGCGGGATGTTCCTTACGGGCAGTCTCACAAACCTTGATACGGTATGCGTCGAGTTTGCAAAAAGAGGATATGTGGCTGCAACCATCGAATACCGCAAGGGTTGGGATTTTGTTCCAAACTGTCAGTCGGTCACCGTTAATACCGTGATTTCAGCTAACCGGGCTGTGTACCGGGCTATTCAGGACCTTCATGCTTCGCTGCGTTACCTTGTGCACAATGCTGATAATTATGGTATCGACACAGCCTGGATTTTTGGAGGTGGAGTTAGCGCAGGAGCTTTTGCATCAGTTGATTTAGCTTTTATTAACGCGCAGGAATTTGTTCAACGCTGGCCATACTGCCTTGATCCGCAATTTGGCATACCTCTGGGTTTAATCAATACTTCAGGCAACTCATACACTGATAGCTTTTCACTAAAAGGGCTATTTCACAATTGGGGCAGCATTATTGATATCGATTACATCCGGCCTTACAATGCCATTCCGTTGATCGGGTTTGCCGGTGACCTTGATAAAATATCCCCTATCGACTCAGGGTTCTTCGAGGGTTGCGCAAATTATGAAATTATTTTCGGTACACGTGCCATCTATGACCGGCTCAACGAATTTGGTGTATGTACCGAAATAAACGTAAAGCTAAATGAAGGGCACGGGGTTTATAATTCGACCTACGAACAGGGCCTTTACAGGATAGGAAAGGCCTGCTGTTTCTTCAAAAGTTTGTTTTGCGAAACATGCTTTTCGTCGTATCATACGGATAGTATTCCTGCTAATTGCAGCTTACTTACACATTCAGAAAAATCCATTATAATGTCGGAACTTCGGGTTGAACCTAATCCGGGAGATGGTCAGCTTACACTGATTTGTGGTTCTCCAATAGGCTCCAGTATAAAAGTTTATACGCTCGAAGGCAAACTTGTACATGAGGAACCGCTAAAAGCTCCGGTTCAGGAAATTGACCTTACCGAACAAAGCGGAGGACTTTATATTTTAGTTGTAAACTCGGAAAGGGCCAGGGTCATCCTTTGGTAATAGAATGATGTTGAGTTAAAAATAATCTTCCGTCACCCATAATTTTAACAACAGTCTTCAAATAGTAACAATAACTTTTCCTCTTGGCTTTCCTTTTTCAGCATATTCGAATGCCTCTGAAGCCTTTTGGAGTGGAAAAGTGTTTTCTATAACCGGTTTTAACTTTTTCTCACTGAAAAGTCTTTCAATTTCTTCATAATCTTCAGGTCGCTTACGCATATTCGATGAAGTGATATTTTTACCTGAAAACAGCCTGACAATATGTGATAAAAACTCCGGAGCAAGTAAAATAAGGGGTGATGCATAGGTGCCGCCCTTGTTAAGCAAACGGAAAATATCTTTATATTTCATCTGTCCCCAGGCATCAAGAATTGCATCATATTTTTCTGATACATTTGCCAGATCCTTTTCCTGGTAACCGATAGTTGTGTCAGCGCCCAGTTCGATTGCCAATGACCGGTTTCGTTCGCTACACGATGCAGTAACAACAGCCCCTTTTGCTCTTGCAATCTGAACAGCAAAATGCCCGACGCCTCCAGTTGCCCCGTTTATCAACAGTTTACTTCCTTCTTTTACGCCACATCGCCTTAGCCCGTTCAGTGCTGTTAAGGCTGCAACAGGTAGTGATGCGGCTTCCTGAAACGACATTCCGTCGGGGATATGCCTGGCATTTTTAGCTTCTGTAACCAGCAATTCCGCCAGCGACCCTGGTTTTCCTAAAAAGATGGGTGTTGCACCATACACTCTGTCACCAGATTTAAAGGTACTATCACCCGCAGGGATTTTAAGGACAATTCCGGCAAAATCGGTACCTACAATTTTGGGTAATTTTGCGCCCGGTATAAAACCGGTATTTGCATTATTTAATTTGTAGTCAACCGGATTTATCGAAACCGCTTTTACCTCAATCAGCATTTGGTTCGCTTCAGCCACAGGATCAGGCAGTTCGCCATAAACGGAGGTTTCTGATTTCTTAAAGGATAACTTATAAAATGCTTTCATTTACTGTAAATTTATTAATTCATAGCAATTACCGAAAACCTGGCAAGACTGCAACGATCCGGCTGGTGCTGTGCCAAAAAAATTATGATTCAGTTTGTTTCAGGGCATACGCTTACAACAATTAACAAAGCAGCTGAACCAGTTGTTTGAAAATTGATAGTTTTGTTCTGAGTGTGAAAAGCTATTGTGGTGCTTATTAGATTAGTCAAGCCTTTAAATACACCATAGAAAATGAAAATCAACCCTTTAGCTGGTTCATATTTGAAACAATAATACTTCGTACTTTTTCGGCAAGCTGCCTCGAATCCATTCCCTCAAAGTCGTAAGGCATAAGCGGTGGCGAAATAATAACTTCAACGCTTGCCGATTTAATAATCGAACTTCCTTTGGGCATTATTTCCTTTGAGCCTATTATGGTCACGGGAACTACAGGTACACCCGATTTCACCGCCAACCTCAGGCTTCCAGCCCTGAATTTGCCAACCGTACCATCGGCACTACGCGTTCCTTCGGGAAAAACAACCATCGAATGTCCGGCTTTAATACGCTCAGCGGCATCATTAATGGTTTCCAGAGATTGACGCGCGTCGTTTCTGTCAATAAAAATACAGCCGATATATTTCATCCACCGGCTGAACGATGGAACTTTTAACAACTCCAGTTTGGCAATGAAACCTTTATCGCGGGGAACATGTCCCACAAGGATTGGTATATCGAAATTACTCTGGTGATTGGCAACAAAAAGCAAACCGCCGGTGACGGGAATGTTTTCAATTCCGCTTACCTGTATTGATGAGCCATTCATGGCAAGGCCCTTTTGTGCCCAATTACGGGCTATAGCATGCGCTAGAGCATCCCTCTCGGCAACTTTTCCCTGTCTGTTAAGTTTTATGAGTTTAAACCTGGGTATCAACATACTCCACCACAGGAATGCAAACCAACTGATTGTTTTAAGCACTGTATTTTCCTCTCCTGGTAAATAAAAAATTCAGTCTGCGCCAGGTTCCTATTTACAGATTCCTATTTTAAGGATGCAAACTGTAGACTACAAAAATAATGTATTTCTATGATTTTTTGGAAAATACGTCAAACTTAGCCTGAGGGATGCAATAAATTAATAAATCAGTATACTGTTACCTGTCAACACGAACCAATGATATTTACTATTCGGCCTGTTGTTCAAACACGCGCTTCAAGGTGATATAAACGTCTGAGTTTTTAATCAGCACTGCTATGGGGCTTATCTGTCCTTAACACAACGCACGGCTGCAGCCCCTTCTTTACCTGCTATGGATATGGTCGGACTATTACTGTTTGCCATTATCCACATAACTACCCCATTGGCCGAATTTCCCGAATCGGATGACACAAAAGTGGTAGAAGCTGTAAGATTATGATATTCACCGTCATATCCTCTTGATCCTCCGGGTTTGGCATTAAATCCAGAAATATTGTTTCCCGGATTTACATACCATAAGTCGGTGGACTTTAAAACTTCACTTTTACCCTCAACCCATGAAACCAGTTCCTGGAATTCAGCTTTTACAGGCAAATGCCAGCCTTCGGGGCATACATCCTTAACGTTAATTAACAGGTTAGCTTCAGTGCTGGTACTGTCCCCGTTTTTAAAATAATTGTAATTGGTGGCTGCATGCCAGGTGTAGAGCAATCCGTATGTTTTAATATATAACTTACCATCCTCAGCGTCGAGGTCGCCGTCTTGATCAAGGTCAGCTTCCCTGTCGGACGCATAGGTATGCCCTTCGCCATACCAGAATGAATTATACAGAGCCCCCGCAGGTTTAACCAGAGTACTATCTTTATACCTGGTGGTGCGAAGATTTTCAGCCATCCAGCCCTGGTTTCCGATCTGTACACCTCTGTAGATATTGCCATCAATATCAGTTAATAACCCGTTCCAGGTTGTGATTGAAATCTCATTCGAATAGGATGTGTCCGTTTCGTTATAAGTGAATGCCCTGAGGTAATACTTTGTGTCGGGCTCCAGATCACTTATTAAATCCGTAATTATGACGCTGTCATTAGCCAGAACAAAACCATCAATTAAGTCAGGATTGGAATACCGGCTCCAGCAAAATCCGGAATTAAGGATTGCAACTCCTCCGTTTGAAAGTATCCGGGCATAACCTTCAGCTGAATGCATCAGGATGTTTTTTGTGCTATCGAACCTTATATCCGCATAATGGTGCTCCCTGGCAACGTCTTTTTTACATGCTGAAACAAGGATAATGCACGACACGGCAACCAGATAAATAAGTTTTTTCATCGCAAATACACTAAAGTTAAATAAACTGTATATTTTCACCAACGCACGGCTCCCGTTGCTTTGCAGTAAAATTCCGATCTAATTA
>CAZBZA010000201.1:0-5986 GCA_964495865.1 uncultured Lentimicrobiaceae bacterium | reverse complement strand
GACAGCGTTTCGGTAACCAGGATTTTGTGCTTAATGCTGTTAATTTCCTCTGCGACGATTCCGGATTGCTTTCGGTGCGTTCGCGCGAAGTGAAATTGCGTATTCTCGATGCTGCCCGGGTGGATGCTGAACGCACCAAATGGCAGATAGTAAATACCCTTGTGCCAATACTTTTGGTACTGGCATTTGCATTTGCTCAGGGCTATCTCCGGAAACGGAAATACACTAAAGTAAGTTAGTGTAAAAGCATTTTAGCGGTAATTTGAACAAAAAATCTAATCTGGATTGTTCAGAAAGGTATAAACTCAGTTTTTAAAGAAAATACAATGAAAAGATACAGGAACTCAATAATTCTGCTGGTTGTACTTGGTATAATTACAATAGCTATGCTGATGCAAAACCGCAGCGGAACATTCAGGAAGGATAGCAATGCGTTTGCTGTTACTGACACAGCCAGCATCACAAAATTTTTCCTGGCCGACAAAAGGAATAACACGGTAAAAGTTGAACGTACAGAAACCGGAAACTGGTTGCTGAATGATAAGTACGAAGTAAATCCTACCATGGTGCAGGTGATGTTGCATACTTTTATGAGCATTGATATTAAGGAACCTGTCGCAAAGGCAACACGAAATACCATTATCCGCGTTTTGGCAGGGAAATCAGTTAAAACCGAAATTTACCAGAAAGTATACCGTATTAATCTTTTCGGTAAGATTAAACTTTTCCCTCACGAAAAGTTAACTCGTGTGTATTATGTTGGCGATGCAACAATGGATAACAGCGGAACTTTTATGCTTATGGAAGGCAGCGAAGATCCTTATGTGGTTGATATTCCAGGTTTCAGGGGATTTGTAACTTCGCGGTATTCGGCGCTCGAAGGCGACTGGCGAAGTCATTCGATATACAAATTCAGGGTTCCCGATATCAGCAGCGTAACGATAAAATTCTATGAGAAACCCGAACTTTCATACTCCATAAAAAACAATAATAACAGCGAGTTTGTGCTTACTTCGCTTGTTGATAACCGGGCAATCGATAGTTTTGATACCAGCAGGGTTGTGCAATATCTGGGCGTTTTCAAAAATCTGAATTACGAAAGTATTCTCGATGAAATGACAAAGGCAAAGCGTGATTCAATTGTTGCGACTGTGCCAACGTATGAAGTTATTCTGGTTGATAAACCTGGAAAATCGCACACACTCAAAGCATGGAAACGTAAAGCTGATCCCGGACAGCTGGATCTCGACGGAAACCAGGCTGAATATGACTTTGAACGTATGTACGGACTCATCGATAACTCCGAACAGCTTGTTTCAGTTCAGTATTTCGTGTTCAGCGAGGTTTTTATACCCATACAGTTTTTTACGCAAAATGTGATAAATGAATAAGCCATTGGCAAATAAGACAAAATAATACTGGATACTCAGGTTGTTATTTGAAGCTAAAGAAACCGGAAGGCTTAAATACGAATGGATTATTCCTGTTTTAATGAAGTTGATAATAAATTAATCCAACAACAGGAAAGCGCCTAAATTTACAAATAAGGGTAAAATATTATGGATAAAATATTGACAAGCAGCAGAGTATTGGTAACCGGTGGTGCAGGTTTTATCGGGTCGGCATTGATTGAGACTTTGTTAGCCAGTGAAAATGAAGTTGTATGCCTCGATAATTTGGCCACCGGCAAACGCGAAAACCTGGCTGAATTTATCGGTAACAATAATTTTCAGTTTATTGAAGGCGATATCCGGAATATGGATGATTGCCGCAAAGCAGCTGATGGCGCTCAGTATGTGCTGCACCAGGCTGCCCTGGGTTCGGTGCCACGGTCAGTAAAAGATCCGATAACTTCTAACGATGTAAATGTATCTGGTTTCTTAAACATGATTACCGCTGCCCGCGATGCCGGTGTAAAGCGTTTTGTTTATGCGTCGAGTTCATCGGTATATGGCGATCATCCAGCTTTGCCAAAATTTGAAGAAAATACCGGTAACCCGCTTTCTCCTTATGCCGTTACTAAAAAAGTGAATGAGCTTTACGCAAAAGTTTTCGGTGAACTGTATGGAATGCAGACCCTTGGACTGCGTTATTTTAATGTTTTTGGCCGCCGTCAGGACCCGGATGGACAGTATGCAGCGGTAATTCCCCGTTTTGTAAAAGCACTGATGCGTCACGAAGCACCTGTGATTTTTGGCGATGGCAGCCAGACCCGTGATTTTACTTATATCGAAAATGTGATACAGGCTAACCTGAAAGCCGCCGTTGCCGATAATCCCGAAGCATACAACACAGCGTACAATGTTGCCTGCGGCGATCGGGTAACGTTAAATGAACTTTATACTTTCCTTCGCGACGGACTGGCGAAATTTGATCCCGAGATCGGAAACATAATCCCGCTTTATACCGATCCGCGACAGGGCGATATTCCGCATTCGCTTGCATCCATCGAGAAAACTTCGCGTTTGCTTGGGTACAGTCCCGAGTTTAACCTGAAACAGGGGTTAGAGCATTCGGTGAAATGGTATTGGGAGCATTTGAAGTAATCCGCAAAAAAAGAGAACCATTTCTGATTCTCTTTTTTCGTTTTCACTAATTCCGGTTTAAAACTTTATTCCTACTGTCAGGCTTAAAGCCTTTGTACGGTAGTCGGTTGGCTGTTGTGCTATTTCTGATAATCCCATATCGTAGCGGAGGTCGAAACAAATATCCTGTTTAAAAATGGGCGTTTGAAAACCAATTCCCATGGTTGCGCCCCAATCGGTGTTTTTGCTGTCGTCGGTATCAACTGCTGATGCATTTTCGATGTCATCTGATTCTTTAGTTTTGGTGTTAAGCACAAAAGCGGCATAAGGTCCCGCATGAATATAAAATACTGAGCCTGATTTGTTTAGCAACTGATCATTACGGTATTGAAAAAGAACAGGAACCTGGAGGTAGTCAAGCAGAAAATCGGTTTCTGTTGTTGTGTTTAGCTCAGTCGTTTCGTTGCTGCGACCTTTACGCACGTAATTTACTTCCGGTTGTATAGCCAGCGATTTGTTAAATTCAATGGTCGAAAATACTCCGGCTGTGTACGAAAAAGTAACGTTATTGTCGTTGTAAAGATCGCCTTTTGCCGAAAGGGTTGTGGCTGCAACTCCGTTACGCAGGCCGAAAGTGGTTTGTGCAAATAATGCAGCAGGAGCCAACAGGCTGATTGCTACAACAAGTAAAATTGATTTTGTTTTCATGATTTCTGAATTTTTAGATTGATGTTTTTAGTTTTGTTTTTTTGTATTTCCTTTAAATGGTTTTTCTGTATCGATTTGAGTGTTCAACTATCAGTGCGGTTCAATTGGTTTTTTTGCGATTTAATATTCAATTTATTTACTGAGTTTTTGGGATTCCAGATTTTATGTTACCTCAAACTGTTAATCCTTCAAAACCTGGTTATTTCCGCCGATTCTCTCTCGGATCAGTTTATATGGCATACTCCTCAATTCACTTCTCAGGTGCTCCGTGTTATGCACCTGGTAGCCGTAAGCAAGGCAGGCTGTGATAAAATAAACTCCGGCCTGAACCCAAAGTGTGACGATTTCTTTGCTTGTTTCGGAGACGGAAGCGCCTAGCGAATTCATTTTAATATATCCGAAAATAGCGTTCGAGGATGGGAATATTTCGCGAACAAGCATCCATGCCGGGCCGAAATTAGACAATGGCCATATTATCCCTGAAAGAAAAAGCAAAGGAATAGATGTAAAGAGATAAAGCATCATCGCACTTTCCCTGTTTTTGAAAATCACTGAAAGTGTAAGTCCGAAAAAAACCGAAGCTAGCAGAAACGGAGTTATCAAAGCCATAAGTTCCAGTATGTCTGCTGATTGTGAGTAGCCGAACCACTGTGGAATCATGCCCAGCATATATACGCAAAGCATGGCATAAATTGTAAAATAGGCAGCTGTTTTTCCAATAACCATGCGAAGTGTGCCCATCCGCTTACGGTCGAAAGGGATAAGTGTACCCATCGGATGACGCTCGCGGGCGGTGCCGGCCAGGATACCGATAGCAAGTACCAGTGTTTGTTGTAGGATAAGAATTAATGCCGCGGGAATACCGTAGCTGGCAAATCCGCCTGACTGATTCGCCATGGCATTATCAACCAGGTTTAAAGGCTGTGCTGTAATTTCTGCCTGTTGAAATGACAGGCCATCATTCATCAGATTTCTAACCTGTATATCATTTCCGGTTTGCAGGGCAACAAAATTGGTCCCTGTCATAAGTGCCTTATAATAAAGGAAGAAACCCATATTGGCATAAGCAGAAACGGTTGTCTGTCGTTTTAAGGCAATATCAGCACTGAATGTTTCAGGAATCTGAACGATACCACGCACATCCTGTTTTTTAAATAATTCTATGGCTTCGTTCATTGATAATGTGCTATTTGCCACACTTAAATCAGGCGTAGCATCCAGGTTGCGGGTGAACTGCCGGCTGGCCGATGACTTCGATAAATCAACAACAGCTATTGGCAGATCGTGCACCACTTCGGGATAGTAAATAAAAGAGTAGAGCAAGGGGTAAACCAACGGAACTGCGAAAATTATCACCATCACACCCACATCTTTAAAAATGAGTTCAAACTCCCGTATCCATATCCGGAGCATACTCATAAACCCTTCCTTCATTTGGGCTGATATATTCAGGAACTTGTGTTTCATGGTATTTGTATTTTGAAAATTAGTGGAAAGAGGGTTTAGTTTCTGTATTTTGCCGGGCTGACTGATGAATCTCACTTGCCTGATGATGCGATTTTTCGATAAAATTCTGGTAGATCATGGCCGACTTTAACCTGTTGATAACCAGCAATGGCAAAAACAGGAACAGCACTATATATAGGTATGAAAATATCGAGTACCGAAGTTCGAAGCCTGCAAGTATCTGGTTTTGAAAAATATGCATAAAATGCCTGACAGGGAATCCGCTGGCCCAATACCTGAAAACAGGTGGCATAGCTTCAATCGGAAATGAAAATCCACAAAGTGTAAGAGCCAGGATCCCGTAAAATGCCGACAGATTAAGCGCATGGCGCATCAAAGGCAACAACCCGATGCAGAAAACACCAATCGCCTGGTATGCAATTACAAAGAGAAAAGAACTGAACAGAATCCAACCTAAACTTGCGTTCATTGGAACCTGCATCACTTTATACAGCATGAAATTTTGAAACATCATAATAATAAAGAAAACCACAGTGTAAGGGATTAGCTTGCCTGTAAGTGCAATGGCAATGGATTTGTCCGAAAGCTGCAACCATTTGCGTGATGTACGTTCCTTGATTTCGATACCAATGCTGTAAACAGTCATCATCAGGATGAAAAGCTGCAGCATGATAGGCAGTATGATGGTTGTGATATAAACCGGGTAGTTGGATGTAGGATTGAAAAGTTGGTGTGTGCTTACCTGTATGGGTTGTATTTGTGCCATACTCATGGCTTCCGGTTGGCCCATGGCTTCGCGTTTCTGTAAATTTATCCCCGACGAAAGCGTGTGAAGAATAAGGGTGAGATCGTTCTGCATCAGTCCGCCGGCAATGAGTAGCCCATTCTGGTAATAATAACTTACGGTGGCTTGTTTTGAGGACAGGATATCGGCCTGCAGGTTCTCAGGTAAAACCACGAACCCATAAATAGTACCCTGGCGTAATTGCGACATGGCTTCCGTTTCCGATTGCAGGTTCATGGTTACCATACTTAATTGAGTAACATCAATATTGCGGGCTATCTTGCGTGAAGTAACTGTATTATCGAGATCGACAATGGCTATTGGCATTTTTGTCGGAACGCCTTCCTTAAAAAGGGAAGCAAAAAACAAAATGCTTAGCAGCGGGAATACTACTACTGCCAGAATGTACAACGGACGCGACGACATGCGGTAAACTTCCCGTTTTGCAACTTCCCAAATGCTTGTGATTATTTGTTTCATATTTACTTTAATCTTCTGAAAA
>CAZBZA010000200.1:0-6007 GCA_964495865.1 uncultured Lentimicrobiaceae bacterium | reverse complement strand
ACATAAGGAATCACAAAACTGAATGTAGCACCTTCGCCCGGATCAGATTCGACTTTAATACTTCCGTTAAGCAATTCGATAATCCCTTTCGAAATACTAAGTCCGAGGCCGGTGCCTTTGTGCGAACCATCTTCGGTTGCCTGCCTGAAACGTTCGAAAATCTGGTCGAATTTATCAGCCGGTATGCCAATTCCGCTGTCTTTCACATAGAATTGCAGCATGGGATTTTCGCCGTCATTTAAAATATGATACCCAAATTCAATTGAACCGTTTTCAGTAAACTTTATAGCATTATTAATCAGGTTAATAAGCACCTGTTGCAAACGGTTTGCATCCGTTACCGTTTGTACGCCGGCAAATTTATCCTGCAATTTCAATTCGAGGTGCAAACCGGGCTTGGCCTTCAGAAGGTCAGAATTGATGAAAGCATAGTAACAATTGCGGCAAATCTCATTGAGGTTACACTCACTCATAAAAACCTTCAGCTGATTGGCTTCGAGTTTCGAGATATCAATTATATCGTTGATCAGTTGCATAAGCTGATTGCTTGAATTGGCAATGATTACAGAAAACCTGTCTCTTTCTTCTTCAGTAATATCCTTATCCGATAAGAGTTCAGAATAACCCAGAATGGAGTTCATCGGTGTCCTGATTTCATGACTCATGTTGGCCAGAAAAGCCGATTTTAAATTATCACTCTCTTCAGCTTTTTCCTTCTCTTTTATCAGATTGATCTCCATTCGTTTTTCGTTGTTCACATCAATAATAGATGTGCGGATTACCGGAACAAGTTCAGTTCCCAGATTTGGATCCTGAACGCTGATAAGCCTTGCATAAAAAGATTGACCTTTACTGCGCAACATTTTAATATCGCAGCTTTGAGGCATTTTTTGTTTTAGAGTCTGACGAAGGTGAAAATAAAAGGTATCCTGATATTCGGATTGGATATACCTGGTGATTGATTGTTTTTTTAACTGGCTGTAGTCGCATTCGAGCAAGGAACATCCGGTGGCATTTACATCAATTACCGTATAATCTTTATTAATAAGAAAGTAACCGATGGGAGCTGTATTAAAAAGGTCGGCATAGCGGTTTTTAATCAGTTCAAGTTCATCCTGAGCTTTATGTAATTCCTCATTCTGATGTTCGAGTTCAATCTGATAGATATTAAGTTCTTCAACAAGTGACTCAAGGTCTTTAGTGTAGTGCGACTGATCCTTAAAACCTCTTTTTTGCAACAATTGTTCAGCTTTTAACCGCAATAATGCATTATTTTTCGATCCCTCATCCATAGTGCAAAAGGATTAGTTATTAATGTTCTTTTTATGTGAAATATCTTCGAAAGTAGCATAAACCTGGTAGGGAGCTGTTTCGTTTTCGCGGAATAAAGGATAGGCATTGATGCTGATCCAGGAATGTTGCCCAACTGAAGGTTTACGAACGCCCATAATAACATTTTCCTGCACTTTACATGTTTGTAACGCTACCTTCGCCGGATGGATATTTTCCTGAAAATCAGAGCCATCTTCGTGTATGGCTTTCCATTCCGGATCTAATGGTTCAAGGCCATTCATCTGGTTAAGGTTTAGTCCTAAAATCCTTTCAGCGGCAGGATTGGCATTTACAATTTTCCCTTCAGCATTATAAAAAACCACGCCTAAAACCAAGGTATTAAAAAGGAATTCGTATTTCTGATCAGCTTCGCGGATGGCTTTCTGAGCAATTAACTGTTCATCAAGTTTTTCCTCTAAAAGTTGTTTTTCAGATGTAATATTCATCACTACACCCGAGAGGATCAATGGTTTGCCCCTGGCATCGCGTTTTATAATTCCGCCTTTATCCTTGTACCATAAATAGTCGCCGTTTTTGGCTTTTATCCGGTAATCAGCTTCGTAAATATCGGCTTTGCCCGAAATGTGATCATTCATTGCTTTTGTCTTGAAGGCATAATCATCAGGATGAATAAGCTTCGTCCAGTCATCGTATGTGGGTCCGATTTCACCTTGTTCGTAACCCAGCATGGTGCTTTTTTCTTCGCCGGTTGTAACGGTATTTGAATTGTAATTCCATTCCCACCACGATATTCCGCCAACTTCCATTGCCATGCGCAATCGTGATGATAATTCAAGCACATTATGCTCCGAACGCCTGAGACTGGTGGTATCAACAAAAGTTATAATAATTCCTTCCACTGCATTTTCGGCTGTGCGATAAGGAATAATGCGCATCATAAACCAATTCCTGTGCTTATTCTGTACTTCAACATTTATAGGTTTCAGGGTTTCGATTACCGAATTAATATCATCAAGAAAATTCTTGTGCAGGTGCTCAAAGGAAAAGTGGCTGATCGGGCGCCCTGTATCAGAGTTCAGCACATTGGTAAGGTCGGAGGCAACTTTGTTTACTTTTCGGATAGTAAGATCCCTGCCAAGGAATAATGTACCTATGTTAGTATTTTTGAGAAGGTTGTCCATATCCGAATTTGCTTCAGTAAGCTCCTCAATTTTTTTCAGGTGTTCGGAATTTACTGTATAAAGCTCTTCATTTACTGATTGGAGCTCCTCGTTGGTACTTTGCAGTTCCTCGTTTGAGGCTACCAGTTCTTCGTTTGACGATTGCAGTTCTTCGTTGGAAGTTTCGAGTTCTTCAACTGCAGCCTGCAGGTTTTCGCTTTTATACTGAAGGTCGCGTTCGAGCTCTTCGATACGCTCCTGGTATTGCATATTTACGTCAATCTTTTTCAGCGAACGCACAGGCAGTGATTTGCTCTTACGTTCCTTTTCGATGAACGAAACAATGTAGAATGTATCACCGGTTTTTTTATCGGTTATTTTACGGCCCGAAATGGTAAGTAGCTGATCAGTGATATCAGGAACTTCAATTTTTTCAAGAATGACTTCCTGCTTGCTTTTCTCAGCCCTTCGCAGCAAACTGCTTACCAGAATCCCTAATTCTTTTGGCAGAAGTTTAACCAGGTTAAGGCTGACCTGCCCGATAGGAAGTGATACAAATTTATTAACCTGGTGTATGGTATGAACCATATCAAGGTTTTCGTCAACTATTACTGAGGGAGGCGCATAATCGCCTAAAAGTTCACTAAAAATACCTTCTAGGTTGTTAATCTTGATTCGCGGGCGGATATTGAAAGTATCTGTACTCCTAAGCTCAGACCTGAATTTCTGAACCGGGGCTATACCCAGATTATCAATTACATAAGGGCGGAAACCAGGCACATGCCTGTAAAGTCGCGATTTATTGTCGATTACTTTAAATCCATCGGACATATTGCCCAAAGACTCGCTGCTGCCTAAAAACAAAAAACCATCAGCTACCAGCGAAAGGTAAAACATTCCAATCACCTTTTGCTGAACCTGGTTATTCAGGTATATCAGAAGGTTACGGCACGATATAAGGTCAATTTTCGAGAATGGCGGATCGTGCAGAATATTATGCCTGGCAAATATCACCATGCTCCTGATAGCATCGTTAACCTGATAACGTTCGCCTTTGTGAGTAAAAAAACGGTTTATCCTCTCAGGCGAAATATCGGAAGCTATACTGTCAGGATAAAGGCCGGTTCCTGCATATTCGAGTGAGTTGGAATCAATATCGGTAGCAAAAATTTTAACATCCTTCTGAATGGAATTTTTATACATATATTCCTTCAAAAGCATTGCTATGGAATATGCTTCTTCACCGGTTGAGCAGGCCGCTACCCATACCCGTATTGTTTCGCTATTGCTATTCTGCCTGAAAAGTTCAGGTAACACTTCATCAAATAACTTATTAAAATATTCTTCGTCCCTAAAAAAACGGGTAACACCGATAAGTAATTCGTTGAAGAGGAAACTGATCTCTTTGGGATTATCGGCCAAAAACCTGACGTAATCATCAATTTCATCAAAGCGGTTTATACTGATGCGTTTTTCGAGCCGGCGAATAATTGTATTTTCCTTATAGTTCGAAAAATCAACTCCTTTATGATCACGCAGTATAGCAATAACTTTCGAAAGCTGATTTTCATCCTTATTAATCTGATGCTCTATCTGCGCTGTTTTTCGGATAAGCGGATGTTTTACATAATTAACAAGTTCGTCAGCAAGGTTGGCCGGAGGCATAATCAGATCAATCATCCCCGTTGAAATTGAACTCCGCGGCATGCCATCGAATTTGGCCGACTGGTCGTCCTGTACCATTGCAATGCCACCAAATTCCTTAATAGCCCTTATGCCAAGCGTACCATCGCTGCCTGTCCCTGAAAGGATAATCCCAATCGCATTCTTTTCCTGGTCTTTTGCCAGGGACCGGAAAAATATATCGATGGGAAGGTTTAGCGAGCGCCCTGGCGACTGCTGGCTCAGGAGAAGTTTACCATGAAATATGGTCATATTCATCCGTGGCGGAATAAGGTAAATATGGTTTTCTTCAACCATCATACCGTCTTCAACCCTATGGATTACCATTTTTGTATAACGGGCAAGTAATTCGTCCATCAGGCTTTTGTAATCGGGCGATAAATGCTGTACTATTACAAAAGCAACGCCAGGGGTTGGTGGCATATTTTTAAAAAACTCCTGCAAAGCTTCCAGTCCACCAGCTGAAGCTCCGATTCCAACTACCGGAAAATCAAGGGGCACAGTTTCATGAATTTCAGTTTGACGTCTCCCATCACCAGCCTGTTTTGAATTTGGATCAATCATATGTTTAAAACTGTTTTAAAATAGGTTTGTGCAACTGAAGTAAAGTAATGAAAAGAAGTTATAGCTGTCATCCTGATTCAACCATCTTTATCTATAACCCGCATTTTATTTCAAAAATCTATGCTTATTTATTCAAGTAGAATCTCTTCCCGAAAACAGGTTAGCTCATACTACTATTGTTTAGCTATGCATTAAGAACTAATGTGTTCCGAAATAACCATTTAAACATGAATTCATATTAAAATGTTTACATATATGCGAAATAAATAAGATGAAAACTATGCATTGTTTACCTTTCTTCAGCAGGCATAGTTTTGTTTTTGTTATTCTATCTGAATGTGAAAAGCTTTTAATATCTTAACTGTAGACCAACGTTTTTTTTTACAAAAAAAAAGAATCAACAAGGTCTCTACCATACTCAATGGGCAATCCTTCATTTTGGCACTAAGCTTCTGGCCTTTTCCGTTAGCACACCGTTAACTAGAAACAATACATTATCAGTGATTTAAAACTGAATGCATATTAAACCGGAATAAGTAATGTTTTGGTTTTCATTTTTACCAATCCGAAAAGTTATCTTTGCAGCTTATGATATGGGAATCGTACCGCCGTGGTTTTGATGCTTTCCTGAGGCTCGAAAAATCGCTTTCGAAGCATTCGGTTAGTGCGTACCTGCATGATATTGATAAACTTACATCCTATCTAGAAGAAAACAATATCGCTCTACAACCTTCCGGGGTAACGCTTAACCATCTGCAGGATTTTTTAAAATGGCTCAACATTACTGCGCTGAATGCCCGCTCGCAAATGCGTATCATTTCGGGAATCAGGGCTTTTTATAAATATTTATTGCTCGAAAACCTGATCAGTGACGATCCTACCCAGCTGCTTGATATGCCGCAATCGGGCCGGAAACTGCCGGTATTTTTAACTATTCAGGAAATAGAAAATCTGATTGCAGTCATTGATCTTTCGAAACCTGAAGGCGAAAGAAACAAAGCAATTATCGAAACACTTTATGGCTGTGGATTGCGTGTTTCGGAACTTGTGAACCTGAAAATCAGTTGTATATATTTTAATGAAGGCTTTATGCGTATCACCGGGAAAGGTGATAAGGAACGCCTGGTTCCATTCAGCGGGAAAGCGGAGCAGCAAATAAAACTCTACATGCACGAAATACGCAGCCATGTAAAAATTAAAAAAGGGAATGAAGATATTCTGTTTTTAAACCGGCGTGGTTCAAAACTTTCGCGCGAAATGATTTTTATGATTATTAAGGAACTGGCAATTATTGCAGGGATCCGAAA
>CAZBZA010000199.1:0-6018 GCA_964495865.1 uncultured Lentimicrobiaceae bacterium | reverse complement strand
CATACATATCCTGAGGTGGACAGGTAAACAATTCAATTCTTTTGGGAGCCCATACAGTAACCGCATTGGGTTCAGTATTGTAATTATGAATAATGAAAGGAACAGGTTTAGGTTTAAAATCAAGTGTTTTTGTGCCATTCGCATAAATGAAGTTGAGGATACGAGGCATTTTTTGTGCCCTCAGTTCGAAAGTCTCAGGATAAATAATACGGAAGTCGGGGGTTTTAATCTGCCGCCATTTTAATGAAGCCGGATCCTGGCCCAGATTAAAATATTGTGCTGTTAGCAGCATTGGGAATAATGCAGATAACGACAAAACAAACAACTTCATGTAAAGGCCGGAAGTCATGGATGATTTATTTTTGTCACAAATGTAAAAAAAGAGCGGGAGTAATTTCTTACTCCCGCTATTATACATCAAGATGGAAAACCTGGGATATTACTAAACTAAATTGTAATCACGAAATAGGGTACTTAATTCATCAAAGCTAAAAGGCTTTTGTGCATATCCATCTACACCAGCTTTTATACATTCAGCTTTATCAGGATTGGTTGTTATTGCTATTATGGTTGTATGACCTTTTTTAAGGTACTCAAGTTCCAGTTTACGAATTTCTTTCACCGCTTGCAGACCATCCATTTCCGGCATTTGAATATCCATAAGTATAAGATCATACTCTTTGGCTTTGAATCTGCTAACAGCTTCATTCCCGTTTTTTGCAACATCCACCTCGTGACCATTACGTCTTAAATAAAATGTTGTGATTTTTTCAATCATTTCATCATCTTCTGCCAGCAAGATATTCAATTTTCTCATCAGGTCTAGGTTATTAAAATTTCTCATTAGTTTTTCCATGTTGAAAATTAGTGTCTGACAAACTAGTTAATAAAGATTTTTTTTGTCATGCTGCTTTTTCCGTTATTTAGTTGCAGAATACATATACCGGATGATACGCTGTTACCAGTTGAAAGAATTATTCCTTCAGAAAGTATTCCTTTTGCCGATGAAATCATTTTTCCATCAGCAGTATATAGTTTAGCGGTATAAAAAACATTTTCAGTTCCGTTTATCCTTACTTCTCCCGGAAATTGTGATATTTCTGTAAACACATCGCCCTGTTGCTCAATCCCCTGGGGTGAATTGAAATGGATTTTAAATCTATTGGAATTCATTTCAGGGGCATGGTAGAAAGAATAAACCGAATCAGCCCGTAAATCAATAAATAAACCGAGTTCTTTATCTTCGAGAATAACAGGATAACGGTATTCGAAATTAAAGGAGCCCGAAGCAGAAATACTTAACATTCCACTTTTTACGCACAACACATCCAACGGAATTTCAAGCGAAGAATTCACAGTTGGAATAGTATTTATTGCATACTTCAAATCATCATCTGATCCAATGTAAATAGATGTTGAATTTACATTCCCTTGAAATTTAAGAGCATCAAGATTATCATCGAAACCAAAAGTGGAATTTGCATCTACCCTGAACATTACTTCATCACTTATTCCATCGCTATCCTTCAGCTTAAATTTTACTGAATTATTTTTCAAAGCTACTTTTGAATCTGTGATATTCCGAACACATGATTTTTCATTAACGGTAAGAGTTCCCGGCTGAGCAGCTTTCACAAAGAAACCCTGCATAGGAGGAATGTACCGACTACCATTGTTAAGAGATACAGCATCATCACCACCTGGCATATAAACTGCAAAATTACCTGAGCCTGAAGGATCCGGATAGTAAATTGCTGCTGCTACTGCATTACGTTGCCATGCACTATTATCATTATTTTCCCAGTCAATATAGGAAGGAAAAGGATTTCCGGTAAGGTTAAGCCCGTTTCCTGAATTTGATATTGCGAAAGATTTTGAAACAGCATTAGGTGTTCCTTCAAAAATCCGGGTTTCATTATATGCTGAAAACAACTCGTAACCCTGCATTACAACTAATTGGTCTTCGGTTGGAATTATATATTCGCCCCATTGTGATGCAGATTCGTTATAAGGACGGAGATACATATTTAAAAATGTTCCTGTTACTGCATTGCTGACGGGGGAAGAGATAAGATTATTTTTTCCTGCCACTACAGGATATTCTACCTGAATTTTACCTGAAACATTACCATCAATTAGTAAGGAAGATTTTTCGGTAGCAGTATTTTGCATTAAAAGCTTGCCATTCCCAATCACTGATAGGTTACCTGAAATTTCAATAAAAGCTCCGGGATTTATAATTAATACAGTTCCCTGATTGACGAAAAGGTTTAAACAATTTGCAATATTGGTAACCAATGGATTGTGAGAAGACAATAAAACCGCGATATTCGAATTAGCAGTTGGCAAAACACCACCAGCCCAGTTCAACGGTTCAGCCCAGTTATTATTAACAGTCCCAATCCAGTTGCTTTCCGAAATAAGGGAACCGCCAGGAATTGCGGAAGCCGTATTCATACTAAATACAGAACCGTTTCCCAGAAATTCAGAGGCTTGAATAGTTCCCTTGCCATTTATCCTGGCAAAGGAAGCATTGAATAAAATACCATTTACAGTTAGCCTACCGTTAACTTCATGAATAAAAAAGGAATTATTGTTTGCAGAATTATTAACAGTCAGTTTTGCAATATCATTGAGATAAAATGATGAATTATCTTCAAATGTAAGGTTGTTGATTTTCGCCTCTCCGTTACAAATGAGAGCGGCATTATCCGAAAAAGTAAGATCTAAGTTATCACCACGTAATAATCCGGTTGAGGCAATTTCGAGGCAACCATTATCGGAAAATGAAAAATTAATATTCTGAATAACTGAGGTAAGAATAACAACGGTATCATTAAACTGTGGTACAAATTCAGATGCCGGCCCGTTAGCTGTTAACGACCAGGTACTTGCAGATGCCCATGCTGAATTATTGCCAACTGAATACAGTTTTAAGCCATCTCGTCCGAATGATTCAGGAGCAAAGAAAAATGTCATAGCAAAAACTATGATCATTGTCTTCGATAAAACGCCTGATATCTGATTTCTCCGTGGCATAATATTTGGTTTAAACCGGTGCAGCTGTAATTGACTGTTTGTGAATTGTTTTTTAGCGATGAAGAATGATGAAGAATATCATGCCATCTACGCTAAAAATTTAAACAAACATAATGCCCAATTTCCCTAAAACCTGACAATCAGCAATATACATCAAATAGAATAAGATTTACTTTATACAACTGTCCCATTATGAAAAAACAAGGCCTTTTGTTGAACGTTTTTGAAAATAATATATCGAATTTAAAAATCTTAGTGCAAATTATTAATGAAGTAAAGGATCAGAATGAAATTTTTTATTTAAAATTCCGGTTAAAATAATTCCAAACGGGATCATCGGGAGTATCAGCAATAATTGAAACCGGATGAAGGGTTACCGGATGAATAAAATTTAACTTCCTGGCATGTAAATGTATTGATCCACCAGTATTAGAGCGCGCGAATCCGTACTTAAGATCTCCCTTTATGGGACATCCGATTCCTGCAAGTTGGGTCCTGATTTGGTGATGTCGACCTGTTTCGAGGTCAATCTCAAGCAAGTAATAACTATCACTATTAGCAATCAATTTATATGAAAGTATAGCTTTTTGAGCATTTTTGTTATTTTCACCTGTAATGAATGACTTATTTTTTGCTTCATCACGCCTTAGAAAATTTACAAGTGTATCTGTATCGTGTGGTGGTTTATTTTTCACAACCGCCCAATAGGTTTTCTTTACCTCTCTGTTTTTGATCAAGGCATTCAGGCGTGTAAGCGACTTACTGGTGCGGGCGAAAATAACAGCCCCGCTCACCGGTCTGTCGAGTCGGTGAACAACGCCGAGAAACACTTCACCTGATTTGTTGTAATTAATTTTAATGTATTCTTTTACAAGGTCTGCCAGTGTAATATCCCCGGTTTTATCTCCCTGTACAATTTGCGAAGGCAGTTTATTGACAATAATAATATGATTGTCCTCAAAGAGTATATTTTCTGTCAAAAGTTTTGCAGAAAAATCCTGATTTTTAATATTGCTCCCGATCATTGGGGAAGTCTAATGTTTTTACATCAACAATATAATTCTGCACCGCGGCAACAATATCCTCACTCAGGTTCATGTACCGGCGCAGGAAGCGTGGTGAAAATTCCATAGTTATCCCCAGCATATCATGAAGCACAAGCACCTGGCCATCAACCTCTTTCCCGGCACCTATTCCGATAATAGGGATTTTGGCATTTCGGGCAACCTCTTCACCTAAACGGGCTGGAATTTTCTCGAGTACGATACTGAAACACCCTGCCTTTTCGAGAAGCCGCGAATCTTCAACAAGTTTTCGCGCTTCCTTTTCTTCGGTAGCCCTAACAACGTAGGTGCCGAACTTATGAATGGATTGGGGTGTAAGACCAAGGTGTCCCATTACAGGGATGCCGGCAGACAGAATCCTCTCGACTGATTCGATAATCTCAACACCGCCTTCCAACTTTACAGCATCGGCTCCTGATTCTTTCATAATCCGGATGGCCGATGCAAGTGCTTCTTTCCAGTTGCCCTGATACGTACCAAATGGCATATCGACTACAACCAATGCCCTGCTTACAGCTCTGACAACCGAAGCTGCATGATAAATCATATGATCGAGTGTGATCGGAAGAGTGCTGCTGAAACCAGCCATTACATTAGAAGCGGAATCGCCAACCAGTATGATGTCGATACCGGCCTTATCAAGCAGACGGGCCATTGAATAATCGTACCCTGTAAGCATTGAAATTTTAATACCCTTGTGCTTCATTTCCTGCAGTACATGGGTGGTAACCTTTGAAACAAGTCCTGACTTGGCTATCATGCGCTATAATGTATTACTAGTGGTTCTGTTAGGCATTAATAAATTCTGACCAAAACAAACATGCACGTTCGTTTTTGGGATCACAAAACTACAAAGAAATACATTCAATCGTTATTTGATAGCTTGCAAACTATCCGGAATGTAAAATATACTTACTTTTGTCAGTCGATTTATAAATGTCCAATCACATATAATGAAAAAAATAGTACGCTTATTTCTAGTTTTAATCGTTGCCGGCCAACTGCTGTCGTGCGAAACTGATTTTGATGTAATTGCTGATTACAAAGAGGTAGCAATAGTTTACGGATTACTTAATCAAAGTGATTCCATTCAATACCTGCGTGTTAACAAGGCATTTCTGGGTGACGGGAATTCTCTGTCCTATGCGCAGGTGGCTGATTCTTCGACCTTTGGCACCGATATTAATGTTATTTTAATTGAAACCACTCCCGGAGGGATTAAAAAAGAAATCATTTTCGATACAGTTACCTTATCCAACAAACAACCGGGTGATTTCTATTCACCGAACCAGTTATTTTACTTTTCCACAGAAAAGTTGAATGAGAATAACAGCTATGAATTGAAGGTCACGCACAAAAAAACCGGCTATGAAGTTAATTCTGTTACCCGCCTGGTGCATAATTTTGCTATTACCAAACCATCTGCCGGAGCCAAAACACTTAGTTTAAAAAGAAGTGTTACACAGCCTAATAAGTTTATATGGGATAATGCAGTTAACGGAAAAAGATATCAGTTCAGGTTTTATTTTAATTTTAAGGAGTTAAATATCGGTTCGAATGATACCCTATATCGAAAAATTGAATGGTCGTTTCCTGAGGTAGTTTCTGAAAAAATAGATGGTTCTGGCGAGAGTTCAGTCGGATATACCAATGAGCAATTTTATCTGCTTTGTGAAAATCAAATTCCATATACCGATGCCGCTGCTGAGGATGCTGTATCTGTAAGGTATGCGTCATTATGCGACCTGGAAGTTACAGCAATAGGCGATGAATTTAGCGCTTATCTCGAATCCAATTCCCCTTCCACAGGAGTTCTGATTGACAAACCCGTGTACAATAACATTACAAACGGATTTGGGCTATTTTCGTGCAGGTATCAGATAAACAGGCTTATACCTCTTGCAGCAGAAACAAT
>CAZBZA010000198.1:0-6049 GCA_964495865.1 uncultured Lentimicrobiaceae bacterium | reverse complement strand
GAATATTGCGCTTAAAGCTGAATTTAAAACATCTGTCGAAATAGCTATTTATAACTCAACAGGACAGCTTGTACGTAAATTTCCGAAAGTAAATACCAATAATACAAATGAGTTAAGACTTAATATTTCAGATCTCAATCAGGGTATTTACAAGCTCAGAATAACGGATGAAAATCAGTTTATAAGCAAATCATTTTTAAAGAAGTAACAACAGATATAATTTAAACCAAAACAGGCCACTTCAGGTGAAGAGGCGGTCTGTTATTTGTTTCAACACCTGCTCATTCATCCCAGATCATTAATAAACGGTTGATTTACTATCATTTAAACAACATTCACCTTATATGTACAACTAATGTACAGGTAATTTTTGAGTCTTGTAATGGTTTTGTACAGGTAAATAATCAGGAACATATTGATTATTATTCAACCTTTGCCTGGCTGTTCCATTTATTGAACACCAATCAGACACATAACAATAATAAACAGAAACACGATGAAAAAAATTTACATCCTTACTTTCCTTTTGGTGATTGGTTTCGCCTCAGGATATTCCCAAAACTGGGAAAAAATCAACACCGGTTATAATTACATCTTTAAAGCAATAGAGTTCCCGGGAGGGCAGAGCCAGCTGGGTTTTGCCGGAGGACAGGATGTAACATACAATGGTGATGGAATTGTAATTAAAACAACTGATGGAGGTACAACATGGACTTCGCTTTGGACGGGAGTTGACAAGGGAATTGAAGATATGGCTTTCCCTGACCAGAATACAGGTTATGTTGCAGCCATCAATGCATATTTTGCAAAAACAACCGACGGTGGCGTTACATGGACTGCACAGACTCCGGGAACTGACGTTTATATATACAACACTGTAGTTTTTAAAGACGCGAATAATGGTGTAGTTGCGGCACAAACTAATACGGGATCAGGAGTATATGTTACCACTAATGGAGGAGCAACCTGGACTCCCGGTACAGGATTGGCTGCTATACCATATAAAATGGTGTATGTAACAGCTAACACCTATTTCCTGGTTACAAATGGCGGTCATATTCAGAAATCAACCGATGGTGGCCTTACCTGGGCAACAGTAGCCTCCGGATTTGGCTTACTGCTAGGTATTGATTTCTATGATCCTTTAACCGGAATTGCCCTGGGAGAAGATGGATGGATATTCAAAACATACGATGGCGGCGTGACCTGGACACAACAGCAAACGGCCTTTGGAAACCCTCTCTGGCGCGACGTAGCATGGAAAAACCAATCGGAAGTTATAAGCTGCGGCACTCCCGAAACTATCTGGAAATCAACGGATGGCGGAGCAACCTGGGTGGACGATTACCCTGCAAGCACCTATAATCCGGCATTGTATGAAGTTTTATATACTACCGATGGAATAGCTTATATATGTGGTTCGCAAGGTTGGTTTTACCGGAAGGCTCCCGAACTCACTGCAGCTTTCAGCGCCAGCAATACTACTATTTGTAACGGTACTTCAGTGCAGTTTACTGATCTTTCTGTTGGCTCACCCACTTCGTGGAACTGGACTTTCGAAGGCGGAACTCCGGCTACTTCCACACTGCAGAATCCATCAGTTACTTATGCAACAGCCGGGGTTTATGATGTTAGCCTAACGGTTATGCAGGGCTCTATTTCCAATACTGTTTCAAATACAAATATGATACATGTTGATGCACCGGTAACATCAGCACCTGCTCAGCCAGTGGGGCCGGTCGGAATTTGCGGTTCATTCAATTATAATTATACGACTACTTCTGTTCCTGCAGCAACTTCGTACATCTGGGCAGCAACTCCTGCCAGTGCGGGCAGTTTTTCAGGAACGGGTACAACCGGAACCCTGGCGGCCTCCAATACATGGAACGGACCGTTTACAATTACAGTATCCGGATCAAATGCATGTGGCACAGGGCCTGCTTCATCAACATTGAATGTTGAGCTGACATTTCAGCCCAATCCATATTCATTATTTTCGGGAGGTGGATATTGTAACGGACAAGCAGGTTATGAAATTAAACTCGAAGACTCCGATGTAAGTGTTGATTATCAGCTTTATAAAGATGGTGTTGCTTCAGGCGCGGTAATACCGGGTACCGGGAATACACTAAGTTTTGGATTTCAGACAGTTGGAACCTATACAGCTTCAGGAGTCAATGGTGCATGTTCGGCTAATATGCAGGGAGCTTCAACTGTTTATTTCATTGATCCACCGGCAGCTGCCACTCAGCCAGACGGACCAGCATCAACCTGCAACAACGTTCCTTCCACTTTTACCGCAGCTTTGCCTGCAAACGGATTCACACTGTTGTGGACACTTAACCCTGCAAGTGCCGGTACTGTTACTCAACCAACTTTAACTACAGCGGTTGTAAACTGGAATCCAGCTTACGATGGAACAGTAAATATTACTGTACAGGGTCAGAATGAATGTGGCAACGGCACAGCTTCACCAGCCCACACAATAACCGTTAATGCTCTTCCTGCTCCTTCAGCCTCGGGTAATACATCGGTTTGCAAAAATCAGGAGACAACCTATACAACTGTTTCCAATAGCGGCAGTTCATACAGCTGGGTTGTTACGGGTGGAAGCATCCAATCAGGACAAGGCAGTAATGAGATTAACGTTTTGTGGGGTAACCCGGGGACCAGAACTGCTGCTGTTACTGAAACATCAGCAGCGGGTTGTACAGAGTTATCTCCGCTGCTTACAGTTGACGTTGATGCGTGTACAGGTTTAAATGAAAACAATTCGGAATTTCTGAGAATTTATCCAAACCCGGCTTCGGATCATTTGAATATTGCGCTTAAAGCTGAATTTAAAACATCTGTCGAAATAGCTATTTATAACACAACAGGACAGCTTGTACGTAAGTTTTCGAAAGTAAATGCGAATAATACGAATGAGTTAAGACTTGATATTTCGGATCTCACTCCGGGTGTTTACATGATCAGGATATTGGATGAAAATCAGCTTATAAGTAAATCTTTTGTAAAGAAATAACAACTGATTTCATTAAAGCTAAAACAGGCCGCCTCAGATGATGAGACGGTCTGTTTGTTTTTTGAGCATACTGAACCTGCATTTTTACTAATAGTAGTTTAATCGTCCTCTTCCACTTCATCAGCTGCAGTGCCGGTGAGAGTTAGTTTTAAAGTGATAAACCCTACACATGCAGCCACACATGAAGCTATCAGAATGGCTATTTTGGAGCCATCAATGGTAACCGGATTGTCAAAGGCCAGTAAGGTGATAAAAATTGACATCGTAAAACCTATTCCGCCCAGGAAGCCAGCCCCTATTATATTTCCCCATTTCAGATCTTCAGGTAAGGATGCAAGGCCAAGCCATACGGCAATAATTGAAAACAGTACAATTCCGATGGGTTTACCCAATACCAGTCCGGCTATAATACCCAGGCTGAAAGGTTCGCCCAAACTGTTCAGCCAGTCGCTGCCAATAGCAATACTCGTATTTGCCATAGCAAAAAGAGGAAGGATTATAAAAGCAACCGGTTTGTGTAATATGTGCTGAAGTATATACGATGGCGACTTACGGCCTCCGCAACCGTAAGGAACAACAAAAGCAAGTAATACCCCGGTTATGGTAGCATGAACGCCCGAAAGCAGCATAAAATACCAGGCAACTACTCCTCCAAGGATGTATGGTATGAGGTTGTGAACTTTTAACCTGTTAAGAATTCCTAATACTGCTATTATACCCAAAGCAATGCTCAGATTGAGAAATGACAGAGATGTTGTATAAAATACAGCTATGATAATTATAGCTCCCAGGTCGTCAATTACAGCAAGTGCGATCAGAAATATTTTCAACGAGGCAGGAACCCTGTTGCCTAATAACGACATTATTCCAATCGCGAAAGCAATATCGGTAGCCATAGGGATTCCAGCGCCCGATTGTGTCTCGGTACCGAAATTAAGTGCCAGAAAAATCCCGGCAGGTACAAACATTCCTCCTAATGCACCGAAAATAGGCATGGAGGCACTTTTAATACTCGAAAGTTCACCGTGGTATATTTCGCGTTCCAGCTCCAATCCTATCAGCAGGAAGAAAATGGCCATTAAACCATCGTTGATCCAATGCACAATACTGTGGCCGGCAATATCATAATTCCAGAGCTTTATATAACCGGTCTGAAAAGGCGAGTTGGCAAGCACAAGTGAAACGATTGTAACAAATACAAGAATTAATCCTCCAGCTTTTTCGCTTTCAAAGAATTCGTTGAATAATCTTTTTATTTTCATAGTATATCATTTTATTTAAAGAGAGGCATACTTAGAGTCCTTCTTTATTCAAACATACATCAACCAATTTAGTTAACGGTACACCACCGATTCCCGAATAATACTAATCCGGGAAAGGTGGTATCCAGCTTGGCAACTTGATGGATTTTCTCCCGTGACGTTGTTTGAAATTACTTTTTTTATCTGCTACTTCGCATACATATCAATAACTTCCGAAATAGCTTTGGTACATGCAGGGCAGAATTCCTGTCTGTTGCGTGTAAACATGATACAATCCAGTGCCGAACGATAAATTCCGAACTGCATATAATTACCGCCTTCGAAAGCGCCAGTTTCGTGTTGATGTTTGTTTTTACCAAACATTTCGAGCGAAGTCTGTTTCTCCCGTTCAAACAATGCTTCCATTTCTGTTTCAGGAACATTAGCTGCACGCAAAGCGCGTCTTTCATTCTGAATGCCATAACTAAAATTGTCGAATTCAGTCTTACTCCATGGGGTGGGAATGGGTGTTCCGGGCTTAACCAATTCTTTCCATTTCAGGTTAGCAGGATCAAGAAGTGCTGTAACATTGGGTTCCCAAGGCTCCACAGAAATTTCGGGAGTCTGGTACGAAACATCAGAAGTGTAATATTCATCAGCCAATGCAGCAAACGAATGGCCAAATTCGTGAACGAAAATATACCTCGAAAACTTGTTATCGGCAGCCACCGTCGAATACAGGTTATAAATTCCGCCTCCACCATAAGTGCGCTCGTTGATAAGGATAAACATATGATCGTAAGGCACGCTGGCAGCCACATCGCGGATGGTTCGGTTGTCGTAGGAAAGCGCGTAACGTTCCGAATCAAATGCACCGTACGACATGGAAAGCGGTGTGCGGTTAAAAACTCCGGGATGCGGTTTGTTTACCCCGCTTGTAGCTGAAGGTGTTTCAACAGCTCTTACATTAAAATCGGATTTACGCGATTTGAATGGTTCCACAGTGAAAAGCTCGTCGGTGAGCGTAGCTACATCTTTGTGAAATTTTTCCATCTCTGCATCCGTGTATCCTTCACCAAGTATAACAATATCAACATGGTTTTCAACTTTGCCATTATTGAGGTATGTAAATGATTTATGATTGCTTTTCAAAATTGCAGGGTTTACAATCCGCGCTTTGGGATCGATAATTATGCTCCATACTTCGGTGAAATTATTTTTCGCATCGCGCTTTTCGATGGTAAGCCTTACAGGCAATTTCGGCCATGGAAAGCGTACCGACTCATGAAAAGTACCCCAGTTTGGGTCGCCAATACTCTGCCACTCGCCGAAAATACTGGCAAAACCACGGCTGTAAATCAGGGTATTTGTCAATGTATCAGTTACTTTATAAAAATACAATCCACGGTTCAGTTCGTCGATCAGTATATTCCGGCTTCCGGGCCACTGCCCATCATTAAGTATGCGGTCGAGGGAAAAATGCTCCCCGGTGGCTGTGCCGGTATGGAAATAATCAACCCGCATGGTTGCTGATGTGAAATACTTGTCGTAACCGACATTGGCAACTTGCTGAGCCTGCAGCAGAATGCTTATTCCAAGTGCCAGGAAAAGGATTGAAAATGTTTTCATAGGGGTATAGGTTTATCAGAAGTAAAAGTATCAAATATTGGCGATTTGAGAGCTGATAAAAGATCCAAATTCCAAATTCCAAAAACCAAATTCCAAGGTGCTTAGAAGATGGATTTTTAGTTCAATGTCTTATTGTTAAAATACCAAATTCCAA
>CAZBZA010000197.1:0-6061 GCA_964495865.1 uncultured Lentimicrobiaceae bacterium | reverse complement strand
ACCTCATACTCCATCGTAATCAATATATCAGCTTTCGGACGCAGCGCCATAACCATTTGATGTTCCTGTTCGAGCACAGCCATACGGTATTCATTTTGAGGCTCTTTGCCGCGGACTACCTGCGCTTTTTTAGTTTCGTGGTAAGTGAGTTCAATAAAAATGCTTAGATCAACACCTTCGGTTTTAATGGCATACAAACCATCAACAACCAGCATATCCACGGTTGAATAATCGGTTGTAAGCTGATCAACCTGCTCTGTTACCAGGTCAACACAGGGACCGGTTGAAACTTTGCCGGCTTTAAATTCGGCAATATTCCGGTTAATGGTGTCCCAGTCGTACTCGCCGTAACCTACCACATTCTGTATGCCGTTTTCCTTACGCCATTCGGTGCGCATGAGCGGAAGTATGCGATAATAGTTATCGATATGAAGCGGTTTGGCAAAAATGCCGTGCTTACGCAATCCTTTTGCAATTACATGAGCCAGTTCCGATTTCCCGGAGCCCGATTCACCCGAAATACCGATAATCATTTTCGGTTTCTGGTTTGCAAGGATTTGCTCAATAATTTTGTCGCCGGCCTTTTGATGCTTTTCTGTAATCAGTAATACGTCGCCTAACATTGTATTTTATTTTTAAACGTTAATTTCATTTTAACAAATTAAATTCCAACTCTTTAGTAGCTGATATTTTCAATTTTGAATTATTGATCAGTACTTCAGCATCTTTATCAGTATTGATCCTGATTTGAGAATTGCTGATTCTAAAACCGAATCGGGTTCCTTTAAAACTCAATCCGAAACTCAGCGATTCCCATGCATCGGGTAGTGATGGCTGTAAGGATAATGTATCGCCGTCGAGCGAAATTCCAGCAAATGTACTTAAAGCAATAAGAACTGTGCCTGCCATAACACCTGCATGAATTCCTTCGGCAGTTGTACCGCCCTGTATATCAACAAAGTCGCTGGCCAAAGCATCAGAATAAAGTTGCCAGCTCATTTCCCTGTTACCGGCAATGGAAGCCAGTCGTGCATGTACAATCCGGCTGAGCGTAGAACCGTGCGAAGTACGTCCAAAATAATATTCGAGGTTTCGTTGCAGGTAATCGGCTGGTAACGTGTAACCCATTCCGGTCAGCAGATTGTCAACTTCCGATTTTTCGAGGTTATAAAAAGTCATCAGCATATCCGCTTGCTTGGCTACTTTGAACTCGTCGGGCGTCAGACCTTCCGCTTTCAGAATGCGGTCCATGCGGTAAATGTTACCATATTTCTTTTTGTAGTATTCCCAGTCAAGTTCTTTCAGATCGAAATATCCTTCGTATTGAGCAATAATACCATCCTGGTTGATATCGAGAAACAGATTCTCGGAAATATCTTTCCAATGGTTCAGCTCTTCTTCCTTGAATCCGAGTTTTTTGAATTCTTCGGACCCGTTTTCTCCATATGATTTCAGGATGCCTTCAGCTTTCCGGAATGCCCAGGCAACCATAAGGTTGGTATAGGCATTGTTATTCAAACCCCCTTCCGCTGCTCCGGGATACTGCTCATGAAACTCATCAGGGCCCATAACTTTGGTAAGATCATATCGCTGCCGGCTTTCGTTCCAGTGGCACTTGCTTGCCCAGAAACGGCAAATCTCTAGGAACATTTCCGTTCCGTAATCCTTCATAAAAGCATGATCTTCAGTTACCTGAAAATACTGCCAGATGTCAAAAGCCACTGCCAGTGATACATGTCGCTGTAACGAACTATGATCGGCATCCCACTCGCCGTTAAGCGGATTAAGATGGATAACCTGGGTTTCTTCACGACCGTCGGAACCGCTTTGCCAGGGGAACATAGCACCTTCAAACCCATATTCCTTCGCGTATTCTTTCGCTTTCCCTAGTCTGCGGTAGCGATACATCAGCATCGATTTGGCTACTTCCGGAAGGTTGATATCATACAACGGCATGATAAAGAGCTCGTCCCAGAAAATATGGCCGCGATACGCTTCGCCATGCAATCCGCGGGCTGTAATGCTTGCGTCGATATTGCTGTTGTGTGGCGACATGCTTACCATCAGATGATAAAGATGCAGACGTAATAATTTCTGCGAAAAGCGATCACCTTCGACCTGCATATCAATTTTTGCCCAAATGGCCTCCCATTCCTTTGCACTTTCGGCCAGCAGCGAATCAAATCCTGCCGTAACTTGATCCAGGGTAGCTTTCGCCGAAGCAAGCGGATCGCTTACATCATCAGGTTTCGAAGTAAAAATAACAGCTTTTTTAACCAGTGAAACGACTTCATCCTTTTTTACATCAAAAGTTACTGTGCCATAAACCGCTGACGTAGAAACTTCATTGATAAGCTCAGCGGATGATAATTTTCCATGCTGGTAAAAAAAGTTATCGGCAACTTCAGCAATCTGAATTCCGGATTGTGTGGTCGAAACAACAACGAATTGCCGGTTTCCTTCAGCTCCCTGATCTACAGCTTCGAGGTGTTGCTGGTTCAGTGATTTGTACCTTTCAACACCATCGTTTATAATTGCGCCGTTTATTCCTGTTTTTAAAGTTATTTTCCCGCTGTAATTCAGTGGTTTAACAATGTATTGCAAAGCCGACAAATGCGCATCAGCCATTGATGAGAAACGGCTGGATTCGATAAGGGTTTCATTTCCAAGTTCGTCGCGAACTTTCAGTAAACGGGTGAGCAGACCGGTTTTCAGATCCAGATTGCGCTCGATTGACAGTATTTGAGTATCGTTAATATCGAACCATTTTCCATCATTAATACGGAATGTAACCGGAAGCCAGTTGGGCGAGTTTACAAAATCTTCGTTCCAGATATCCTTCCCGGCTATGGGAGTGCTAAGCCGGTTGTAGAGTCCGGCAATATATGTTCCGGGATAATTTATTTTATTGGCATCCGATTCTTCCATGGCACCGCGGGTACCGGAGTATCCGTTACCAATACTCAGCAAAGCTTCGCGGGTGCGTTCCTTGAGAGGTTCGTATGTGTGGTAGGTGATGTTCCAGCCATCTTCTTCAATTCCGGTTTTAAACCAGTTGTTGATAGCCTCCATTGATGTTTCTGAAAGATCATCAACAACAAAATCGGCACCATTGATAAGAAGTTCGTGATTATTTTCCTCGCGGGCAATGCCAAGCACCAGTCCGAAATTACCGGCACGGCCTGCAGCAACGCCCGAAGTAGCATCTTCAACAACCACGGCTTTATGTGGTTTCACGCCAAGGTTAGCAGCTGCCGTAGTAAAAATATCAGGCTCGGGTTTGCCTTTCAGACCCATTTCGGCCGAAACAACGCCGTCGACACGGGTTTCAATCAATGAAATAAGCCCGGCAGCTTCCAGTACCGCTTCGCAGTTTTTGCTCGAAGAGGCAACACCTACTTTAATTCCTGCTTTTTTAAGATCATGGATCAGTTGGACTGTTGAATCATAAACGCTTACGCCTTCGCGCACGAGCACTTCGTTGAAAGTTATATTTTTACGATTACCCAGGCCACAAACGGTTTCCATTTCGACAGCATCCGCCGGATCACCAAACGGAATTTGAATACAACGCGATTCGAGAAATGATTTTACGCCTTCATAACGGGGTTTGCCATCCACATAGGGCAGGTAATCCTCTTTTTGTGTGAATTCTTTAAAAGGTTCTCCATGTTTTTCTTCGCGGTAGCGGAGATAATCGTCGAACATTTTTTTCCAGGCATGGCTGTGAACCAGCGCTGTGCGGGTAATTACACCATCGAGGTCGAAAATTACAGCTTCAAAAAGGTATTTTGATGGCATAGGGAGGGTGTTTTAAATTTATTGTAGGTTGTAAAAGTCATTCAATTGTCATTCGTTGTCATACAATTGTTGATGAATGAGAGTTAGAGTTATCGAGAGGAATCAGTAGTCATTTAATGGTTGTTTGTTTGCTAATTGCATTCAATATTCTAAATTATGGTATATTTATCTATGACCTTTTGCACTTCGACTTTTACATTTTTACATTTAAAGATGGCCGGTTTAAAATAATATATTGAGTTACTCTGATAACCCGTCGTTAAAATCTTAACTGATCTTTACCCACTTAAATCCATAAGCTTCAATCTGGGAAGGCACAATGTTATCAAACACATTCACACATTTTTCCGAATCAATAGGCAGATTAATTTTTGCAATGGTATCAGTCATATTATGTATGATGAGCCATTTTTCAGTTCCGAAAGTACGGTAGAATGACAATATTTTTCCGTTTTCTAAGCCGGGAAGTGTTATGAAATCAATACTTCCCCGTCCAAAAGTTTTATGTTGATTGCGGATTTTTAGCATCAGCTTAAGTTTTGTGTAAATCTTGCTGCTGAAGCTTTCGGGATTTTTGAGGTTTAATTCGAGTTCGTTCCAGTCAATTTTTCCACGCACCAGGAAACGGGTATCATCTTTTCCTGTAAGGCGGATAAGTTCTTCGTAATATGCTTCGTCATTCAGTTTCCCGAACTCGTCGCCATAATAAATAACGGGTGTTCCAGGAAGGGTAAGAATGATGGAATAAGCAAGTAATATGCGGCGGTGATCGCGTTGCATAAGCTCCGAAAGGCGGGCCGAAATGCCTTCGCCCAGACGGAAATCCCATTCGGGTTTCAGGCAATATTGCTGATGAATATATTTACGTTCCTCTTCGGTAACATAAACAAGTTCGAGACTGAGTTCGTCGTGGCAGCGCAGGAAAGTAAACCATTGTCCGCTGGGAGGTAACTCAGGTGTAAATTCTTTTGAAAGTGTTTCTTCGATAGGTTTGCCACTTTTCATGGCAATGGATTTAAAAATACGTGGCATTAGAGGGAAGTGATACGCGGCATGGCATTCGTCGCCTTCGCCCATATATTCAACCACTTTGGCGGGTTGCTGGCAGGCTTCTGCCAAAAGTAGCGATCCGGGTTTTATGTAATCGAGTATCGCTCTAAGGAATTTTACAACAAGGTGTGTTGGCACCAGGTTTTCGCATTCGGTTCCTTCTTCTTTCCATATGTATGGAATAGCATCGGCACGGAATCCATCCACACCGGCATTTTGCCAGAATAATAAAGCGCGGCTCATACTCAGCAAAACCTGTGGGTTTTTGTAATTGAGATCCGGCTGAAAATTAAAAAAACGATGAAAATAGAACTGATCGCCCCAGGGTTCCCAGTTTGATTTTTCGATGCCTTTAAAAATTATCCTTGCCTGGTCGTAACGGCTGGCGTCATTACTCCAGATGTAATAATTACGATAAGGATTGTCCTTTGATTTTCGCGCTTCCTGAAACCAGTGATGCTGGTTGGAAGTGTGATTCATGGCTATATCAAAAATTACTCTTATTCCCCTGTTATGGGCTTCGGAAAGAAACTGGCTAAAAACAGCGTGTTTATCAGCACCTTCGGCTCCGGCAAGTTCAGCACGAATGCTGTAATAATCGCTGATATCGAAACCTGCATCGCGCATGGGCGAATCGAGGACCGGCAATAACCATAAGCAGTTTATTCCCAGGTCGTGGAGGTAATCAAGTTTTTGAGTTAATCCTGCAAAATCATGATTGAAAAGATCTACATAAACCGAATAAACAACGGCATCTTTGTACCAGTCAACCTGATCCGAATCCGGCTTGATATTGGTGCGGTTAACATCAATAGTCAAAAGAAAATTCTCCAGAATTCGGGTAGAAATCCCGGGATAGAGTTTCCCCCAGATATCATATAACAGGTTGCGTTGTTGCATTGGATCAGGACTTGTAATGGTTTGTGTTACTATAAAATGGATACTTTGTTACTTCATTGAGAATCCGGTAGGTGGCGATAAGTTATGTTACCTGGTTTTTATTTATAGAGCCAGCTATTTACCGGAACCTGTTTTTTTATGGCATGGCTCTAGCTATCCGGCTAAAAGCACAGTGAGAAGTATTGTATTCAGAATTAAAATGCGGGTTTAAAAGCTTCCCTTAATCGAAAGCGGAAAAACAAGAGAGGAATGGTTTCCTTGTTTTTTAAAAAGGTATAAAAAGAGGCTACCTTTTCAGATAGCCTCTTTT
>CAZBZA010000196.1:0-6065 GCA_964495865.1 uncultured Lentimicrobiaceae bacterium | reverse complement strand
CACCTGTTGCCTGGTGGGCAATGAATAACTGGCTGCAGAAATTTGTTTACCGCATAAGCATCGAATGGTGGATGTTTTTATTTGCCGGAGTCTTAGTGTTATTGATCGCACTGGCAACAGTGAGTTTTCTGTCTGTAAAAGCTGCAATTGCCAATCCTGTTAAGAGTTTACGAACCGAATAAAAAAAATGCCATGATAAAGAACTATTTCATAATTGCCTGGCGGAATTTGTCGAGACATAAGACTTATTCAATTATCAATATTTCCGGGTTAAGCATTGGCCTGGCATGTACTATGCTTATCCTTTTGTACGTGAAAGATGAAGTGAGCTACGATAATTTTCACGAAAAAGGGGATAACATCTATCGCATCGTTACGCAGACAAAATACGATGGTGCTGAGCATAAAGACAGCAATACGGGACTGTTACAGGGACCCAGGTTCGCAAAAAATGTACCTGGCATACAACGCTTTGTGCGCGTTCAAAGCTATACCGAAGACATAAAGAACGGTTCCGAAATTCAGTCGCAGGAACTCTTGTACGTTGACTCATCCTTCTTTTCGGTTTTCACGTTTCCGTTGCTGAGTGGCAATGCTGCAACCTGTTTATCTGAACCTCATTCGATTGTGTTGTCCGAAGATGCTGCAAAAAAGCATTTCGGCACAAAAGAGGCGGTTGGCAAACTGGTTATGATAAGGGAGGGCGATAAATTTGTGCCTTTCAAGGTAACCGCTGTTGCCAAAAGATGCCCACAGAATTCATCAATAAAATTTGATGTATTGCTGCCTATTAAAGAATCAGTGGAAGATGCAAACAATAACGATAACTGGTTCAATTTTTACCTGAATACATTTGTAGTCCTGAGCCCAGGTGCCAATATTCAAACTGTTGAAAAACAGATGCAAAAATTCTTTGTACAGGATGCAGAGGCCACATTTAAACAAATGATTGCGAAATATGGCGGCGGTCCTGATGCAAGTATGGGTTCGTATCACCTTCAGCCTTATACCGATATGCACATGAATACCGAATTGCCTGCACAAAATGGTTTAGTAAATGCCAGTAACCCAATATATTCGTACATACTATCAGGCATTGCTCTGTTTGTGCTGCTGATTGCCTGCATCAACTTTGTAAACTTAACCGTAGCACGGTCAGTAAAACGGGCAAAAGAAATTGGCATCCGTAAAGTGGTTGGCGGCGATAGAAAACAATTGATATTTCAGTTTTTAGGCGAATCATTCTTACTTTGCTTCATCGCATTTACCCTGGCGTTATTACTGGTGCAACTGATTCTACCTGTTTTTAATGATCTCGCAAACAAAGCTCTTTCCATTTCGTACCTGTTTGATTTGAAATTGATAGCGGCTTATTTGATGCTGTTCCTGCTTACCGGATTCCTGGCAGGTTTTTATCCCGCGCTGGTTTTGTCGGGCTACCGGCCTGTTGAAACCTTGTATAGCCGGTTTAATCTTACCGGGAAAAACTACCTGCAAAAATCGCTGGTCGTTTTGCAGTTTGCTTTGGCTTCCTTCCTGATTATAGGCACATTAACAATTTATGAGCAGTTCAATTTCCTGACTAAAACTGATTTAGGGTATGATGACAGCAATATTGTGGTGGTAAATGCAGCTGTTAACCACAAAGATGCAGCAGTTTTTAAGGCTGAATTATTAAAAAATCCGAATATCGTTGACGTTGCGCCAAAAAATGGCGGACAATGGCGCACCAGCGCAAAAATAAGTAACGATTCTTCCATTCTTTTCAGCTACGAAACCATAGATGAATCCTATTTGCCCACCCTGAAAATTCCACTGCTAAAAGGTAGAAATTTCTCGAAAGCATTTCCTTTTGATTCAACAAAATCAGTATTGGTAAACGAATCGTTTGTAAAAGAAGCCGGCTGGAAAAATCCCATTGGCGAAACTGTTAATTTCTTCTATAACAATAACGAAATATACCAGGTTATTGGTGTTGTAAAAGATCACCATTACCTTACGTTGGACCAGGAAATTGGCCCACAGCTATTTACCATGAAGCATGACAACTGGTACGGGCACTTCAATATCAGGATTAAGGCTGGTTCGGAGACCGAAAGTCTCAAATATATCCAAAAATCATTCAGGCAGACTTTGCCATTTAGCCCTTACTCTTACATATTTATGGATGACCAGAGAATTAAGGATTATGAGTCGGAATCCAAATGGAAACAGATCATTTTCTTCGGCGCTGTTTTAACCATCTTTATATCCTGCATCGGGCTTTTCGGTTTATCGGTTTTATCAGCCGAAAAACGCACAAAGGAGATCGGAATCCGCAAAGTGCTGGGTGCATCAGTAAACAGTGTTGTTACAACTCTTTCGAAAGATTTCCTGAAACTTGTTTCAATTGCTTTAATTATTGCAGTACCGCTGGCCTGGCTGGCTGCTGATAAATGGCTGCAGAATTACCCTTATCGCATTGGTTTGGATTGGTGGCTTTTTGCCGCGGCAGGCATGCTGGTTATTTTTGTGGCTCTGGCAACAGTGAGTTTCCAGGCAATTAAAGCAGCCGTTGCCAATCCGGTAAAGTCATTGCGAACGGAGTAAAGCAAAAGAGTTTACGAACTGTATAAAAGTAACGTTATGATCAGAAACTATTTCAAAATAGCCTGGCGGAATTTGGTAAGAAATAAAACATTTTCTGTCATCAATATTATAGGCCTTACAACAGGATTGGTTTGTTGTTTGTTGCTGCTGCTATACATTCAGCACGAACTTAGTTTCGATAACTTTCATCCTAACAAGGACCGCATAGTTCGTGTAATTATGGAATATGGTTTCGATGGTAACAAACCAGAAAAAGGCAACTGGACAAGCACTAAAGTATTACCTTCATTTAAACGTCAGTTTCCTGAAGTAGAAAGCGGTGTGAGGTTGAATACTATGTGGACACGCAATGTTGTAAAATATGGCAACAAGTTTTTTATAGAGAGTAATTTTTTATATGCTGATTCTACTTTTTTTAATGTGTTCGGGTATGAATTAATTAGCGGTAATCCTTCGCAGGTTTTAAAACTGACTAATAATGTTGTAATTACAGAAACTTCCGCAAAAAAATATTTCGGTAATGACAATCCAGTTGGGAAAACTTTACTGATTGGTACAAGGCAGATACCTTTTCTGGTGACAGGTGTTGCAAAAGATTGCCCTGATAATTCACAGCTGAAGTTTGATTTTATTGCCTCGTTTTCTTCATTAGGTGACAATCAGGAACAAACATATTTTAATGCAAATTATACTACCTATCTTCTACTTAATGACAAAAACTCTATTTCTTCTCTTCAAAAAAAGATTGAACCATTTATGAAGGAAGAAATGAAAAATGAGAAAGGCACATATATTAATTATTATCTGGAGCCGCTTACCCAGGTGCATTTATATTCGCCCTACGACGCAATGGTTGCTAATACTAATATTGTGTACATCTACATTATTTCCGGCATTGCCTTATTGATCTTATTAATTGCCTGTTTTACTTACATTAATTTAAGCACAGTAAAATCAGTTGGTCGCGCAAAGGAAGTAGGAATTCGTAAGGTGGCAGGCGCATTTAAGAAACAAATTTTCTGGCAGTTTATTATTGAGTCTTTGGTAATTACAGTGGTTTCTGTTATTATTAGTATTGCCATTACTATTTTTATTTTGCCATTATTTAATTCATTTACTCAAAAAAATTTAACGGCTTTTAATTTACTAAACCCTTCAATTATTGCATCAGTAATAATTTTGCTGCTTACAATCTCTGTAATGGCAGGAAGCTATCCGGCAATGATTGTAGCTGCATATAAGCCTGTTAAAGTATTGAAAGGTGCATTTAAAAATTCTTCGCCCGGTAATTGGTTGCGAAAATCATTAATTGTCTTTCAATTTGCCATTTCTGTTTTTTTAATTATTGCTGCTATGGTTATAGGGCTTCAACTTTCATTTATTCAAAATAAAAAGTTAGGCTACGATAAAGAGCATGTGTTAGTGACGAATCTTACTCAAAAGATGATCGAGAAGATTGATCTTGTAAAATCGGAATTAAAATCAAATCCCAATATTATTTCTGTTTCCAAAACTGCATGGGAACCAATTTCAATTATAAGTGGTGGTCATATCAGAAGAGCTGATTTGACCCCATCAAATAATATGAATATAATTTTTAGCCCTGTTGATGAAGATTATGTAAAAACCTGCGGATTGCAACTAATTACAGGTAATGATTTGAGCAGGCAAGATATTTTGGATGGGTCGAAAGATTCCAACGCTTATCACCATATAATTATAAACGAAGCTGCCTGCAAAGCTTTAGGGTGGAAATCACCACAGGAAGCGATTAATAAAAAAATTATTTTTGGAGACAACCCGGGTGAAGTAAAAGCAGTGGTAAAAGACTTTCATTTTGCTTCATTACATAGCCCAATTGAACCATTGGTGCTTTCTACAGCAAAATGGGGAAACACGCTTTTAATAAAAACATCAGGCAAGAATTTAGAACAAACAATTGATTTTATTGGAAAAAAATATAAAGCAATAGAACCTAATCTTCCTTTCGATTATCATTTTATGGATGAAGGTTTTCAAAAGTTATATGCTAGCGAAATGCGAACAGGCAAAGTATTTAACTTGTTTGCGTTTATTGCTGTTTTGTTGGCTTGTTTAGGTTTATTTGGTTTAGCGGCTTACGATATTCGCCAACGAACAAAAGAAATTGGCATAAGAAAAGTATTGGGATCATCGGTTTCGCAAATTGCAGTATTATTATCAGGTGTTTTTTTAAAGTTAGTGTTGGTAGCTTTTGTAATTGCAAGTCCGATATCATGGTGGCTAAGTAATAAGTGGCTTCAAAATTTTGCTTACCGGATTAATATCGATTGGTGGATTTTCGCACTGGCTGGGATCGTTATAGTTTTAATAGCAGTGTTTACGGTTAGTTTCCAGGCCATTAAGGCAGCTACTGCAAACCCGGTAAAGTCATTGCGGACGGAGTGAAGCAAAAAAGTTTACAAACAGAATAAAATCAAAAATTATGATAGAACTAAAACACATAACCAAATGGGTGAATTCCGGCGGAAACCGGGTTTTCCTTCTTCGCGATATAAACCTTTCCATCAAAGAAGGCGAGTTTATCAGCATCATGGGGCCATCCGGTTCCGGAAAGTCAACTTTGCTGAATGTAATCGGCATGCTCGACGGATTTAACGAAGGCGAATACAATTTTATCGGTCAGCCGGTTCATGAATTAAAAGAAAAACACCGTTCGCAATTATACAAAAGCCATATCGGTTTTGTATTCCAGGCTTATCACCTTATTGACGAACTGACTGTGTACGAAAATATCGAAACACCCTTGCTTTACCAAAATATTAAATCTTCGGAAAGCCAGGCGATTGTGGCTGATATCCTTGATCGGTTTAATATCGTAGGCAAGAAAAATCTTTTCCCAACTCAATTATCCGGCGGACAGCAACAACTGGTTGGCGTTGCCCGCGCTTTAGTCGCAAAACCAAAGCTGATACTGGCCGATGAACCAACCGGAAACCTCAACAGCAAACAGGGAGAGGAAATTATGGAACTCTTCAAACAGTTAAACGCCGAAGATGGCGTAACCATTATCCAGGCAACCCATTCCGAAAGGAATGCTGCCTATGGTTCCAAAATCATTAATTTGCTGGATGGGAGGGTTGAGAAATAAATGAATCGGAAATCAGGAGTAATTAAATAGTTCTTTTAATTCATTTACCCACCCCAGCCCTCCCTTAGAAACAGGGAGGGGCGGATTGTACAAATTTAATAGATTGCCACACTTTTCGTGAGACTCTTCCTCCCCTGATTTCAGGGGAGGTGCCAACAGGCGGAGGGGTAATATTTGTTAAATAATGACCATTTCTTAAATGATTCTGAAACTCAGAATAAATCACTAATAACTTTTTTGAACTCCCTTTTGACCATGAAAAAAATAAACACAATACTCATGATCCTGCTTGCATTTGCAGCATCACCAAAAACAAATGCCCAGAATTCTCCTTCCGCCGATAATG
>CAZBZA010000195.1:0-6065 GCA_964495865.1 uncultured Lentimicrobiaceae bacterium | reverse complement strand
AGTTTTCGCGCGACCACGAGGTAATGAAAACCAGCTATATTCACGAAAACACACTACGCTCCTATTGCGGAATTATTATGATCTTCAACTTTCTGGCCGACTCATTCAAATACAACCGAATGAATGACTTAGGTTATATGATAGGCAGGATATTCGTTAATAACGAGAATCATTATTTTGTTGAAGGCAAACGGGAAGTTGGTCAACTGTATAACAATTTTCAAACATCAGTTATTACACGCGAATCGGTGCGGATGATCCTTGAATCAGCCATCAGGTACACTATTAATTTCGATTTGCTCACACCGCCTTACGATGCATTGAAAATGATAACGGTTGCGGATATCCAGACTACCCTCGACAACATGAAGATTACAACCGGCAAAAGGCTCGGCTTTCGTTTTCAGGGCGATCATGATGAAATTAAATAAGAAATTCCTAAAACCAGGAGTTACATTAATGCTCTTTCAATAAAACAAAGATGCATCCATTAAATAAAAATCAGTTTCTATATTGAAATAGTATTGAAAATTTATGTCCGATAGCAAATCAACCGATGCTTTAACCATTCGCGAAATCGAATATTCTATCCATATTAAGGATAAGGATAGAGGATTTCACGAATTGCATGATTTGCTATATGCTGAATTAACACGATTTGAAGATAAAAGGGTAAAAGGGGACAAACGCGATAATCCGATCCGTAATTTTCTTCAAAACAATATCGAACGCAGCATCGCAATCCGCGACAGCACAAAAGTTTACTTTTTAAATTATCAGGAGCATGGATCGCTTACCATAAAATTTAAACTGCTGGTTATTTGCAGGTATATCAATTACGGAACTACCAGGCAGGCACTCGATTTCCTGATTAAAGATACAATAGGCGACTATTTTGAAGAGGTGCTTGAAAGGCACCTGCCGGTAAGTGTTTCGGTACAATCGTCGGATAACGAACTTTACGAAATACACGACAACCAGCCAGATAGAAACACTCAGAAAAAACAACAAAAACGCGATTACTTACCTGTTTTGCTGGCTTCACTGGCTTTATTTATTTCACTGGCAGTTTTCACCTTCTGGATAATTCAAAAATTTCAGCAACGTGAACCACAAAAACCTGCTGAAGAATACAAGGATAAATATTTTGAACTTTTGATTGAGAAAAAGGTAAATGAGGTTATCGAAATGGAACGGTATACGCGTAAGTTTCAGGAAGAACATTCTGCTATCGATTCCGGTCAGAGTGTTAAATCAGGCAATAAACAACCTTGATTGCTGAGAAAGCAGGAGTTATAACCTTGTTTGGCTGGTTTTCGATATTATAACTGATTTTTTAAATAATTGATTAAGTATCAGATTTATAATCAGCATAAAAGATATTTAAAGAAAGTCGCACCCTGAACTAAAAAATCTATTACTTTTAGGTGATTTTTTAATTAACTTCTATGAAAAAACACTACCTGCTGCTCGTAATTACTGTATTTATATCGGTTTTTATCCAGGCCCAAGAGAAACAGAGTCCATTTGAACTCCAGTCGCTTTCCGAAACTGACTTTCAGAAACTTGCATCCATTCCTGAGTACATATGTGTATCCGGCGACCATGCTGCTACCTTACCAATGAGTGTTGACAACACATTACAACCTTATTTCCGGCCGTTATTCAACCAATCCGGGCTTGAGTGCGGACAAGCGGCAAGCATAGGTCTCAATTTTACCTACGAAATTGATTTTGCGCGAAATGTAGCGGCTAATACAACACTAAACCAATATGCGACTCACTTTACATATAATTTTATAAATGGAGGAAGCGATGCCGGAGTGAGCTATTTCGAAACATGGGAAATAGTAAAACGCTGCGGAACACCAACATCTGCTGATTATGGCGGTCTTTCCACAGGAGGAGCTTCGCGATGGATGACCGGCTACGATAAATATTACAATGCCATGCACAACCGGATTTCCGATGTTTATACTATTAAAGCTGGCGACGAAACCGGATTAAACACTCTTAAAAACTGGATATATAACCATTCCAACACAGCTAACGTTGGAGGATTAGCAAACATATATATTCAATACAAAACACCTGATGCTCAGCTAGCTGCAGGAACTCCCGAAGCCGGAAAGTGGGTTATTACTACCTGGGGAGGCAGCCCGAACCATGCTGTTACACTGGTAGGATATAATGATTCAATTCGATATGATTACAACAGCGACGGTCAATATACAAACCACATTGACATTAACGGCGATGGAACAGTTAACATGAAAGACTGGGAAATCGGTGGTTTCAAACTTGCAAATACCTACGGAGGAATCAATAACTGGGGAAACCAGGGTTTTTCGTATGTGATGTATAAAACCTTTGCCGATAACCTTGGGAGTGGCGGGATATGGAACCATGCTGCCCATATTATTAAAGTAAAACAGGATGTTGCGCCAAAAATCACTTATAAAATCACATTAAAACATACCTCGCGCAATAAGCTGAAACTGATGGCCGGCGTTTCGCAAAACCCTCTTGCTACCGAACCTGACGCTGTGCTTAACTTACCTATTTTCGATTTGCAGGGCGGAGATAAATACATGCTTGGCGGTACTACAGAAGCAGATAAAACCATAGAATTCGGGATTGACGCTACTCCCCTGCTCAGTGAAATTGAACCCGGGCAGGCTGCAAAATTTTTCCTGATGCTGAGCGAAAATGATCCGTCAGCATTGGCAACCGGCGAAATTATTTCCTATTCACTTGTCGATTATAATGGCACAACAACTACAATTCCCTGTACCATCAGCAATCTGCCGGTTGTTCAAAACGGTATGACTGTTATGACAATTACGCATACACCTAACCATAATAAACCTGTTATAACAAATACAATTCTTCCTGAAGCAAAAATTTATGAACCATACAGCCAGCAATTGAATGCAACCGGCGGAACGCCTGCTTACCGCTGGAAATTACTGACTGATTATACCGAAACACCTGTTAATGTAACATTTCCAACTGTAAATACTCAGCAACTCACTGTTTCGGGCAACACAAGTGGTTTTGCAGAAGTAAATCTGCCTTTCGAGTTCCCTTTTTATGGTAAAAAATATTCAAAAGTTTATGCGCATGTTGATGGGTATCTGATGTTTCAGCCCGACCTGATGCCCTGGACATTTATCATTTACGAGAAAACTTTTTTAAAGAATACTGTCAACATTTCGCCATACATGTCAAAACCGCTTACACTTTACCCGGCTGAAGGGGATGGAATATGGTACGAAGGAAACCAGGATGCTGTTATATTCCGATGGAAATCAGGCATGTACAATTACGGCACATCAACAGATCTGAATTTTGCCGTTAAAATATTCCCCGATGGCAAAATTGAATTTTATTACGGAACCATCCAATCCTTCGACTGGATAAAATGGAATGCAGGTTTTTCGAACGGCGATGGAGTTAATTATCATTTTGCTGCGATCACCGATTCACTGGTTCAGCCTGCTTCAAACAGTAAGTTTACTTTTATGCCCTCACCATTTCCGGCTGAAATGACCCTCAGTGACGACGGCGTTTTTTCAGGAACCCCCTCCGACTCATACAACGCTGTTCCAATAAGCTTTTATACTGAAGACAATAATAACATATTTAATACCAAAACACTAACATTTTCGACTAAAGGCATTAATATAGAGTATGTTATAAATTCGGGAGGCGACAGTATTGTTGAATATGGCGAAACAGCTTTACTTACCGCAAAACTCACCAATATCGGCACCACTGCCCTTCATAATGTGAATTTAAATTTTCTGGTTTCCGATCCTTACATAACTTTAATTGACAGCACACAAACTGTCGGGCTGTTAAATCCCGGGCAAACGGTTATTATCCCTGATGCAATAGCTTTTCAGGTTTCGGAAGCAGTTCCTGACGGGTACGAAATTATTACCACCAGCCAGGCAGTTGCTACCGAAGATATTTTTACCCGGACTATTCCTATCACAGCATATTCAGCTAACCTTAAAATTACAGCACTTAGCATAGTGGATGGAAACAACAATGTCCTTATGCCGGGAGAAACCGGAACACTTCATGTAAGTATCAGTAATACAGGAGGATCAGCATGTGTTAATATAAACGCACTTCTTTCAGCTATCGATCCGATGATAAACATCCTTCAGGGGAGCGCTTCCATTGATACAATCGCCAGTGAAAATGTGCAGGAAATAACCTTCCAGGTTTCAGTTTCGGCTGCTTGTCCCGTGGGGCATATTGCTTTAGCAGCGCTTCATCTCAGTGCAGATAAAAATTATTCGGCAAATGATAGCGTATATTTTAATATTGGAATTATTGCCGAGGATTTTGAAACCGGAAATTTCACCCGATATCCCTGGCAATCAGGTGGATATGCACCTTGGATAGTAGCTGGCAATTTACCTTTCGAAGGAACATATTGTGCTGTTTCGCCTGTTATTGGCGACAATCAGTTCAGCTCTTTGTTTGTTACCATGAATGTACTTTGCGCCTCTGAAATTAGTTTTTACCGGAAAACATCGTCAGAATTAAATTATGATTTTCTTACTTTTTACATCGATGGTATTGAACAGGGAAAATGGTCAGGAGAAGTACAATGGGGGAAAATGTTTTATGCTGTAACAGCAGGAACACATACTTTTACATGGAAATACAATAAAGACGTAAACACTGTTGCCGGCAGCGATAAGGCATGGGTCGATTATATTATCTGGCCGCCTTATGACGATATTTTACTGATTGCTAATGCAGGTCCTGATGATTTAGTATGTCACCCTTCAGCTTATACACTTCAACCGGTTGTGATAAACGCTTCAACTGTTTCGTGGTCAACCTCCGGTGACGGATATTTTAGCAACAGCAACTTTGTTGATCCTTATTATTATCCCGGCAACAGCGATTTAATCACAGGTAGTGTTACCCTTACCATTCATGCAAGTAATGCAAGTTCTCAGTCAGTTACTGACAATATCTCACTTAACGTATTTCAGAGTCCGATAGCTAATGCCGGAGCAGATGCGGCGATATGTTCCGGTGAGAGTTTTACCGTAACCAGTGCCACAGCCATTACAGTTCAGCCGTTGCAATGGACAAGCTCGGGCGATGGAACCTTCAGCAATAATTACATACTATCTCCGGTTTATTCGCCGGGGCCGGCTGATATCAGTAACGGAGAAGTCTTCCTTATACTTACAGCTTTTGGTTCAGTGCAATGTGGCAGCTCAAGCGATTCGTTAAAGCTTACAATCCACCCGGCTGTCTTTTCGGATGCAGGATTGGATCAGACAATTCCTTACGGAACGTCAACCCAGCTGAATGGCCAGGCAAGTGGAGGAACTTCTTCACTCGTAATTAACTGGGAACCGGGTGACCAGCTTGTTTACGGCGGAATACTCAATCCATTTACGCTGAATTTAAACAGTTCTGTTGAGTTCACTTTACATATTACTGATCCGCTGACACAGTGCAGTTCAACTGATAATGTGTTTGTTAATGTTTCCGGCAGTCCTTTAAGTGTAAATGCAACCGCCATCCCTCAAAGGATCTGCCTGGGAAGTAATTCGCAACTCAATGCAATTGCTGGCGGTGGCACAGGCATTTATACTTATAGCTGGACTTCGGTTCCTCCCGGATTTACCTCTGTAATCGCCAATCCTGTTGTTACTCCATTGGTTTCAACCCAATATAATGTTGAAGTCAGCGATGGGAGTAATACCATTCCGGCTTCAGTAACCATAATTGTGGATTTAGCGGCACAGCCGCCATCGCAACCATTTGGCCCTGAATATGTTAATGTATTTCTGACACCTGCAACTAACTATACAACGACTGAATCACCCTTTGCAACTGGATATTTCTGGAAAATTATTCCTGCTGAAGCCGGTACACTTCAGCAAACATTAAACAATTGCCAGGTTAACTGGAATCCTCAATTTAACGGAGCTGCCTTACTTTCAGTAGCTGGAATAAACAGTTGTGGAACTGGTGAATACTCCCAAGCACTTTCAATTCAAGCTTCGCCATTGATTGGTATA
>CAZBZA010000194.1:0-6083 GCA_964495865.1 uncultured Lentimicrobiaceae bacterium | reverse complement strand
CAGGTAAAAACCTACAACGAAGAAATTACTGTTGTGGCACCTTTCGACCCGATAATTCCAGATGCGTTTAAGATCAGTCAGAACCCGGCGGTGGATGATACCACTACCACCATTCCGGTAATGAACTACAATATTATGCCCCGGATAGCAACGGTAACCCCCAATATCGATCCTTTGCCTGCCGTAAAACTGGTTGCCGAGCCCCTGAGCAAATTATACCGCAATTACATACGCGCCGGTGCCGGTAATTATTATGCATTGTATGGCGAATTATATATGAGTTCGCTGCGTTCGAAGGAATATGTTACTTCCATGCGTTTAAAACATCAGTCGGCGGCAGGAAAAATTGAGGATTACGGACCACCCGCAAACAGCCGCAACGAAGCTGAATTCGCCGGTTCAAAATATTTTGCTGAACATACGCTCAGCGGAAGCGCATATTATTACCGCGACGGGCTTCACCTTTACGGATATAAACCTGCTGATTTCCCGGATACCGTTATTGAAAAGGATGATGTAAAGCAGCGCTATCAAACCATAGGAACAAAAGTATCATTCGGAAGCAACTACAAGGCAACGGATGAACTGAACCATAAATTCGGATTTTCGTATTATAATATGTCGGGGCTGCATGATGTGAAAGAAAATAATGTTCAGGTAACAGCCGAAATCGATCAGAAGTATGATCTACTTAAACTAGATAAAGACCAGGTACTTGGCCTCAATGCAGGTTACAGTTTCCTGAATCAGAAGGACTCACTCGGGCATGTCAACAGCGGAATTATTTTAATCAACCCATTTATAAAGGTTGAAGTAAATGAATACAGTTTTATGGCAGGGTTTAAACTAAATATAGGTTCCGATTCAGTAACTAAAGCCTATTTTTACCCGGTAGCCGAAGCCCGCATTGAGCTAATCCCTGATGCACTGAAACTATATGCCGGATTCAGCGGCGGGATGGAACGTACTTCGCTGCAAAGTATCACCGAACAGAATTTGTATATAAGTTCAGTAATTCCATGGAATTATGTATCCGACAAGTTTAAAATTTATGGCGGCTTCCAGAGCAATATCAGTCGCAGTTTCAACTTTAACGGCATCATTTCGAGCAGTTCGTACAAAAACTATCCTTTATTTGTTACCGATACTGCTGCTTATCTGCATAACAGTTTTACTTTACTTTACGATGATGTTAACGCGGTGAAACTGAAAGGTGAATTGGAATATATAAAATCGGCACGATTACGATTAGCTTTATCCGGAACATACAACCATTATAAAACACACGAGCAGGAGTATGCATGGTATAAACCGGCTTATGAATTTGAGTTTTCAGGAAGGTACAATATACAGGATAAAATTATAATTACAGCAAAAGCAACAATAAATGGTAAAGTATGGGCGCTTGTGCCTCAGCCTGCGCTTATCATTGATGGGCCAACAGAGAGTTCATACATTCTGGAATCTGAGCAAATAAAAGGCTGGACAGATATTAACCTGGGAGCCGAATACCGTTTTAACAAAGCTTTATCCTTCTGGGTAAACTTTAACAACCTTGCCAACAGTAAATACTATCGTTGGAACAATTACCGCTCCTATGGGTTGAACCTGCTGGGCGGAGCCAGTTATTCTTTTTAAGGGTTTGGGGGTTTGGGGTTGGGGATTAGGGTTCTCAAGCTAGGAATCCTTAACTTATTCATTCTTAATTTAATGTTCTGTGTTTTTCATTAGATTTTTTGATTCCCGGAATCAGGCATTCGGGGAATACAGAATCCGAACTAATCTTCTGTAGCAAAAATGTTGTCGAAAAACTATACCATTTCATCCATAAGTATTTCTTCCTGCTCAGCAATCCGGTGCTTAACCACCACTTTCTTTTTCCAGTTCCCTTTCAAATAATACAAATAAGAGAATACCATCCCGATAAACCAGGCAACCGGAATTGACCACCAAATGCCTTCAACACCCATATACCTTGACATGATCCAGGCTGCAGGAATCCGTATCGCCCAAAGTGCAAACAAGGTTATAAACATCGGCACAATGGTGTCGCCGGCACCACGCATCACTCCCCCAATCACAAACATACTGGAGAAGAAGATGTAAAATGAGCTGACAATTACAAGGTATTCGGCACCAATATCGATAACGGCAGCATCCGTTGAAAAAAGTCGCATTAATGGATATCTGAATAGTATTACACCCACGCTTGTTAACGCAGATAAAGCTCCCGACATCATGAATGTAGCATGCAAACCTTGTTTAACCCTTTCTGGTTTATTTGCACCCAGATTTTGTCCAACGAAAGTTGAAAGCGCAGCGCCAAAATTCATAGCAGGCATCATGGCCAGGGAATCGAGCCTTCCGGCGGCGCTGTATGCAGCAATAACATTGGTCCCGAAATCATTTACAATCCGCATAACGGCTAGCATTCCCAGCGAAACAAAGGTTTGCTGCAAACCAGTCGGCAAACCTATCAACAGGCTTTTTCTAAAAATAGCCCTATCGAAAACCAATTTCAAACTATTCAGTTTTACGATCTCGTGAGTACGGTTCAGGTAAAAAATACCTGTAATAAAAGCTCCGGCCTGCGAAATTACAGTTGCCCAGGCTGCTCCGGCGATGCCCCATTTGAATACCGCGACAAAAAGCAGATCGAGCAACACATTCATCACGGTTGAAATAATGAGAAAATACAAGGGTGTTTTCGAATCGCCTAATCCACGCAATACCGAACTGATTCCATTGAACCCAAAAAAGAAAACCATACCGGAGAGATAGATATTGAAATACGTTACAGCCTGTGGGATAACTTCTTCCGGCAGTTTAATAAGCCTGAAAATCGGTCCGCTCAGCGATATCCCGAGAATAGTAACCACTATTGAAGCCACAAACAGGAATATATACATGGTATCGATGGAGCGTTTTACCATTTTTATATCCTTAGCTCCAAAATATTGCGAAATCAAAATTGTTGTGCCCATGGCAACCCCAACCACGAATGAAATAAGCATAAAAATAAGAGGGAATGATGCCCCGACAGCCGCAAGAGCTTCTTTACCAACATATCGTCCAACAACAATGCTATCAACAATATTGTATAACTGTTGAAACACATTACCAATAAGCATTGGTACCGCAAATTTAAAAATAAGGCTTCCGCTGTTGCCTTCGGTAAGGTTTTTCATCAATTAAAGGGTGGTTCAGCTAACAAAGGTAAATTTAAGAATGCTGATAAATTCACCATCATGAAATATCAACAAATATCCGTAAAAACCAGATAAGTACAAAGAGTTTGGCTGGTAAAGGGTGATTTAGAATTTGCGAAGCTTCAAAAACTCAAAAGAAACCAATCAGAATTTAGGATAGTAAATCGGCTTTCATCTGGGCAATCATCATTGTACTGGTTTTCTCAGCACAATCAATCAATTCCGGAAGTTTCTCTACTGTATCGTGCCCGCGGGCAATATCCTCTATTTTCTGCATGGCCTGCTGAATCTCAGGAGCACCAAAAAACGAAAAATGAGGCTTTAGTTTATGTGCCTGTTGCCTGAGGGTTTCCATTTCATTCTGCTCAAAAGCCAGCTTTATAGCAGCTATAGAGCCGGGGGTATTTGAAACAAACATTTCAACTATTGAACGCACGAAATCAGGATCATCAGCCTCAAACATATCAAGAGAATACAATTTATCCTTCAGGCTACCGTTAACGTAAGTTAGCGACTCAACTACCTGACAAACATCAGGTTCGCAATTTAAATAACGCGAAAGCCTTGTTTTCAGCTCCCGTTTTGTTATAGGTTTTTGCAGGTAATCATCGAACCCTGCCGTTGAAACTATGCGAAGAATAGTATCGTCGTTGTGGGCCGTGAGTGCAATAATAATGTGTTTTTTGCCAGTTATTTCCTGGCGTTCGCGAAGAATAGAAGCAGCTTCGAGCCCTGTAATACCGGGCATTTCAATATCCATTAGGATAACGCTGGGTTCGATACTGTCAGCAATAGAAATTAGTTTATCGGCACTCTCCATACATGAGCACTCATAACCAAGTTGTTTCAGATATTTCGAGAAGAGTAACCGGTCGGAATCAGAATCTTCGACCAATATAATAGTCCGGTTAAGGATCATAGTAAATACTTTTGTTTGGGATTACAAAAATAACAAGCATTTCATTATGAAATACATCTGATGTTAAAAATCAGTGTTTTCCTGTTGAACCAGCGCTTTGGTTGAGAGCAATCCGCAGGCTGCATCTATATCCAGACCGCGTGAAGCCCGTATAGTTGTTACAATTCCTTTTTCGGTGAGCGCACGTTGAAATTCGGCCATGCGCACCTCATCAGTTGGAGGAAGTGGTGCATTTGGAACCGGATGAAACCGGATAAGATTAATCCTGCAGCGGGTTTTGTTAAGCAAACGCGCCAGTTCTTTCACATGTTTTGGAGTGTCGTTCATTCCGCCAAAAACAATATATTCAATCGATATCCGGCGGTATTTACCCGGATCGGATTTGTTAATGGCTTCAATTACATCTTTGATAGGATACACATGCTGTATCGGCATTATGCGCCTGCGCTCCTCGTCAAACGGCGAATGCATGCTAACGGCAAGGTTACATTTGCTTTCGCGAAGGAAGATTTCCATGGCTGGAATAATACCTATTGTTGAAACCGTAACCTTGCGCACACTGAGGCCAAAACCATATTCCGCAGTAAGAATTTCCTGTGCTTTCATCACAGCTTCCACATTGTCGAAAGGCTCACCCATTCCCATAAAAACGATATTTGAAATCATATCGCGTTCGGGGATATTGCGAAGCTGGTTAAGTATTTGTCCTGATGATAGTTGAGCCTGAAATCCTTGTTTGCCGGTGGCACAGAAAAGACAACCCATTTTACATCCTACCTGCGATGATACGCATAACGTATTTCGCTTTGCTTCGGGAATAAATGCAGTTTCGATAAATTTATGACTGCTTACAGGGAACAGATACTTCCTGGTTCCGTCGGCCGATTCCTGTACTTTTACAAACTGTACAACACCCAAATCATAATGCCCGGCCAGCTGTTGCCTGAGTTTTTTCGAGATGTTTGTCATTTCGTCGAACGACTGAATATTGGTTTTGTAAAGCCAATACGCCAGCTGAGCGGCAACAAAACCCGGCAACCCAAGTTTTTCAACAATATGCTTTAATTCCGGAAGCGTTTTGCCCAGCAATATATCCTTTTCGACAGAAGGTTCGGTAGTCATTTAGTTCAGAAGTAAATTTCAGCCACAATGTTATTGAATGGAATTCCTTTGCTTATCAGAATTTCTCTGCTTTCGACAACCATTTCGGCACTTCCGCAAAGGTAATACTTTTGATCCATAGGCAAGTCTTTGGCATCTTCAAGATATTGGGTAACACGACCTGAATAAACGCCATCGCCTTCCTGCTGCGAACAACAGCGTACATACCGTGAACCGAAATCGGCTTGCAGGCTATCGCTGAAATAAAATGAATCGAGCTTACGTCCGCCATGAATTAGTATTTTATTATCGCCTATTCCTGAACGGTACATGCTTATAAACGGTGCAATTCCTGTTCCTGCTGCAATCCAGTAAGCTGCTTCGGAACTTCCTTCGTACGTTCCGAAAGCAGGAGAAATCCAGAGGGTATCGCCTGGTTTGAGAATGGCCAGATTCGGCGTAAGCTTTCCTCCCGGTTTTATATTGTAGAGAATATCAATATTTTCGTCCTTTTCGCCGCTTGCAATGCTGTATAAGCGTGCGTCGTCGTTTGCTGCCATGGCAAGCCCGAGAACCTGTCCGGCACGGAAAGTAAAATCGCGTTTGAAAGTGAGTATAAATACATCAGGCGAAATCTCAGTATTTGAAAGTATGGTAACTGCTTTGAGTTTAATTAGTGGTTTTGATTCAACAGAGCTCATTATGTATGTTTAATTATTTTTAATAAATATTAAACGAATGAATGGGAAATTGGTTCAAGTGATACATAGTTTAATTTTTAAGGAGTTAAAATTTCAGAACATCAAAATTGGATTAAAATATATTTTGTTTTTAAATATATGAAATAGCCATGA
>CAZBZA010000193.1:1579-6089 GCA_964495865.1 uncultured Lentimicrobiaceae bacterium | reverse complement strand
AGGGTTGTTTAAAGCGAGGTCGGCAAGTACTTTGCGGTCGAGTTCGATATTACGGGCGTGCAATTTGCCCATAAATACTGAATACGACATTCCATACTCGCGGGCACCGGCATTGATGCGGGTAATCCACAGTGAGCGGAAATTACGTTTTTTGGTTTTTCTGTCGCGGTATGCATACACGCCTCCTTTTTCGTATGCATTTTTGGCTACCGTCCAGACATTTTTGCGTCGGCCGAACTGACCTTTAACCGCTTTCAGGATTTTTTTCCTGCGCGCTCTTGACGCTACTGAATTGACTGATCTTGGCATTTTTTCGATTTTTTTTACTTCAGCGATACCGATTTCACGGGATTCTTATGGGGCTGAAAGTAAGTTAAACATTAAGTTAATTTAGCACTGGAGCATATCTCTTACCGCTTTTGCATCTGCTTTATCTACAATCGTACTGTAACCGAGGTTACGTTTACGTTTGTTCGATTTTTTTGTCAGAATGTGGCTGTGGTAAGCATGCTTCCTTCTCAGCTTGCCCGTGCCGGTTGTTGTAAACCTTTTTTTGGCAGCGGATTTACTCTTCATTTTAGGCATGTTACTTCGATTTTAATTATGATGATTATTAAGAGTATTCAAAAAAATAAATTCTTTTTAAACGGATGCTTTCTTAGGCGAAAGTATCATTATCATTCGTTTTCCTTCAAGCAATGGAAGTTTTTCAACTTTCGCGTATTCCATGAGTTCCTGAGCAAAACGGAGTAAAATGATTTCACCCTGATCTTTATACACGATGGAACGGCCGCGGAAAAACACTTCTACTTTAACCTTATCACCTTCCTGAAGGAAATTTTTAGCATGTTTTAACTTGAAATTAAAATCATGATCATCCGTTTGCGGACCCATCCTGATTTCCTTCACTACAACTTTAGCCGTCTTGGCTTTGATCTCCTTTTGTTTCTTTTTCAGTTCATAAAGAAACTTTTTATAATCAACCAACCTGCAAACCGGTGGGTTAGCGGTCGGGGAAATCTCAACAAGGTCCAGCTCAAGATTTTCAGCTAACTGAAGTGCCTCTTTAATATTATAGATGCCTGGTTCAGTATTTTCGCCTACCACCCTTACAACGGGCGATTTAATCTTTTCATTAATCTTATGCAGTTCTTCTTTCTCGCGTCGTGGGAATCTGCGATCCTGATGGTTACTGCCGCTGCTGTAGTTTGATGTTGCTATGGTTATAACTCCTTCCTGTTGGTGAATAATTATGGTTTACTTATTTTGGGTATTATTTGGTTTCCTTTTATAAAAGCTGTTTCCTGGTTTCATCCGTAATATGGGCGATAAAATCTTCCATGCTGAATGTTCCCAGGTCACCCTGCCCGTGTTTACGCACCGAAACGGAATTGTCAGCTTCTTCTTTTTCGCCTACAATAAGCATATACGGAATCTTCATTAATTCAGCATCCCGTATTTTTTTGCCCGTTTTTTCATTGCGTTCGTCAACGAGGGCGCGAATTTCGGAATTTTCCATTACCTGTGCAACTTTTTTTGCATAATCGAGGTATTTCTCACTGATTGGCAGTATTGTAACCTGATCGGGTGTAAGCCATAGCGGGAAATTACCTGCAGTATGCTCTAATAGTACAGCAACAAAACGCTCCATGGAGCCAAATGGCGCACGGTGAATCATAACCGGACGGTATTTCTGGTTGTCGTTGCCGGTATATTCCAGTTCAAAACGCTCAGGCAGATTATAATCAACCTGTATAGTTCCAAGCTGCCATTTGCGTCCAAGGGCGTCTTTTACCATAAAGTCGAGTTTCGGTCCGTAAAATGCAGCCTCGCCGAGTTCAACAGTAGTATTAAGTCCTTTTTCAGCAGCAGCTTCAATAATTGCACTTTCGGCTTTTTCCCAGTTTTCGTCGGAACCAATATATTTTTCAGTGTTATTGGGATCGCGCAACGAAATCTGAGCTGTGAAATCTTTGAAATCGAGTATGCGGAAAATATGCAGTACGATATCAATTACGGCTTTAAATTCATCTTTCAACTGATCGGGACGGCAGAACAGATGCGCATCGTCCTGTGTAAACCCACGAACCCTTGTAAGACCGTGAAGTTCACCACTTTGCTCATAACGATATACAGTTCCGAATTCAGCGAAACGGATAGGAAGATCTTTATACGAACGTGGTTTCGCGTTGTAAATTTCGCAGTGATGCGGGCAGTTCATTGGTTTGAGAAGGAACTGTTCGCCTTCAACCGGAGTATTTATTGGCTGAAACGAGTCTTTCCCGTATTTCTGGAAATGACCACTGGTTTTATATAATTCAACATTTCCGATATGCGGTGTTATTACCGGCATATATCCTGCTTTGCGCTGAAGGCCTTTCAGGAAATTTTCGAGGCGTTCGCGAAGCATGGCTCCTTTTGGCAGCCAAAGCGGTAAACCCTGTCCGACACGCGGCGAAAAAGTGAATAATTCGAGTTCCTTGCCAAGTTTGCGGTGGTCGCGTTTCTTAGCTTCTTCGAGCATTACCAGGTACTCATCCAGTTCTTTTTGTTTAGGGAAAGTAATGCCGTAAATACGTGTAAGCATTTTACGTTTTTCGTCGCCACGCCAGTAAGCGCCTGCAATATTCAGCAGTTTAATAGCTTTAATGGGCGAAGTATCCTGTAAATGCGGTCCACGGCAGAGATCGGTAAATTTACCGGTTTCGTAAAAGGTAATTTCGCCATCCTGAAGATCGGTAATAAGCTCGATCTTATATTCATCGTTTTTAGCGGTAAAATATTCGAGTGCTTCCGTTTTGGAAACTGAACGACGCTGGTATTGCTGTTTTTCGCGGGCAAGCTCAAGCATTTTTGCTTCAATACGCGGCAAATCCTCGGGAGTAACCTGGTACGTGCCGAAATCCATATCGTAATAAAACCCGTTGTCAATATCCGGTCCGATCCCGAATTTCACTCCCGGAAAAAGGATTTCAATTGCCTCAGCCATAAGGTGAGCCGAGGAATGCCACATGGCCGATTTTCCTTCCGGATCGTTCCATGTAAGCAGTTGCAGACGAACATCTTTTGTGAGCGGACGTGTTGAATCCCAAACCTCGCCATCAACTTTGGCGGCTAATACGTTACGGGCAAGGCCTTCGCTAATGCTTAAGGCAACCTGCATGGCAGTAGTTCCTTCGGCATATTGCCTTACGGAATTATCAGGTAATGTTATGTTTATCATGTAGTTGTGTAATGTTCAAAAAATAAGTTTGCAAAGGTAGTGAAAAAATGCTGATAAATCGCAAGTCGCCAGGAGCTATTTTACACCTTTCCGATAGAAAAATAAGGTACTTTTAGTGACCCTTAAAAATAATGCTTAGTCACGTGTATCTTACAACATAATAGGCATTTACACTTTCTAATACTTTTCGCTCCCGTATATGAAGTCAAAAATAAGTAACCTGAAAATATTGTTGATTCTTCCGCTGATCATTTTTTTAATTGGCTGTAAAAAAGATAATCCGGAAGCGCCTGTTGATCCTCCCGTTGTTGATTTCTATAAAGGAGCAGATATTTCATTTCTGCCTGAAATTGAAGAAAATGGAACCAAATTTTATAATCAGGATGGCGAGATTGAACTTTTACCCGATATTTTGAAGAAAAACGGGGTTAATACTATCAGGATCAGGCTTTGGCATACTCCGGCAAATGGGCATTCGGGACTTCAGGAAGTTACTGCTTTTGCAAAAGAAATGAAAGCCAAAGGTTTTGAAATTTTCATCACCATTCATTATTCCGATACATGGGCCGATCCCGGTCACCAGCAGAAACCTTCGGCCTGGGAAGGATTACCGGTAAGTATTTTGGGCGACAGTGTTTATAATTATACCAAAAGAGTGGTTCAGTTGATAAATCCTGATATCATCGAAATAGGAAATGAAATCAGCAACGGATTTCTGTGGCCTGAAGGTAAAATTTCAAACCAGGCTAATTTTATTACCTTATTAAAAAGAGGGATTCAGGGAGCCCGCGATGCTTCTGCCGAAAGCAAAAAAATATTGATCCATTGCGCGACGCTGGATGTTGCAGATTGGTTTTATACTATTCTGAAAAACAACACTGTAGATTATGATATCATCGGGTTGTCCTACTATCCTTTCTGGACAAAAATAACCCCAACCCAGGCAATTGATCAGTTGAATGAATTGAGTAGCACTTTCGGGAAAGATGCTATGATTGCTGAAATAGCCTACCCTTTTACACTTGGCTGGAATGATTATACGAATAATATAATTGGCAGTCAGGATCAGCTTTTACCGGGTTACCCTGCAACACCCGAAGGACAGAAACTGATTTTAACCGAGTTGCGCCAGGCCATGGAAAAATCAGATCAATTAATTGGTTTTTGTTACTGGGCACCTGAATGGGTTGCTTTCAAAGGACCACAATCTACGTCAGGCTCATCATGGGAGAACATGGCTCTTTTCGATTTCGATAATAAAGCACTGCCGGCGTTGGAAGCGTTCAG
>CAZBZA010000193.1:0-1479 GCA_964495865.1 uncultured Lentimicrobiaceae bacterium | reverse complement strand
ATTTGTCCCTTGTGAAACAAAGGTTTTACTTACTTACCACCTTAAACTCCGTTCTCCGGTTTTTAGCACGTCCTTCAGGCGTGTCGTTACTCTCGATGGGCGCGCTTTCGCCATACCCTTTAAAAGTTAATCGCGTGGCCTCTACCCCATTGGAAATCAGGTAATCATAAACTGCTTTTGCCCTGTTCTGCGAAAGCAGGTTGTTATGCGCTTCGGTGCCTTCGCTATCGGTGTGTCCGCCGATTTCGATACTCATCGTTGCGTTTTTCATTAAAAATCCTATCAGTTTTCCAAGTTCCGATTTCGACTCGGGGAGTAAATCAAATTTATCCGTCTCAAAGAAAATATTACGCATAACCACTTTCTCCCCTACTTCAAGCGGTTGCATGGGGATATCAAGTTTTACCGGATTGGAGGCATCGTGCGCACTGTTCAGACTGAAATTCATTGAATAAAACAGATAACCCTTGCACGAGACATTAAGCGCATAATTTTTATCCAAGGGTAAACTCATCAAAAATTCGCCGGTAACCAGGTCGGAAACAGAATTTACAACAACATCATTTGTCTGCAAATCAATAAGTTCGAACGATGCATATAATGGGGCCAGCGTATTTTTATCATAAACTTTTCCCTGAACATACGATACAGATGCAGGCCGCGATTGCTCAGGCAGTTCAAAACGGTAAATGTCAATGTTTCCGAAACCGTTTTCCCGCTCAGCAGAAATAAAAGCTTCAGTTCCCTTTGCATTGATGATCAGGTTGATTTCATCGCGTTTGGTATTAACCGGATAGCCAATATTTTCAGGCTGTTGCCAGATTCCGGCATTATCGAGGCGCGAAACAAACAAATCGGCACCACCCATGCCCATATGTCCGCGTGATGAGAAATACAACGTATTTCCATCGGGATGGATAAAAGGAGCCATTTCGTCGGATGATGTATTTATTGTTTTACCTAGATTCACAGGTGCTCCCCAATATCCATCGTCCTGGAGAACACTTTTCCAAATATCCGAACCACCAAATCCACCGCGACGAGTCGATACAAAAAACAAAGTACGCCCGTCAACAGCCAGGCAGGGTTGCGACTCCCATGCCGTAGAATTTACCAGTTCGCCTAAATTTTCGGGTTCTGACCAGTTGTTGCCAGCTTTGTGCGAAAGGTACAAATCGCAGCTTCCATAGGAATCACGGCGGCTGCAACAGGTAATTATAATCGTCATGCCATCGGGCGAAACACACAATGCGCCTTCGTTTCCTGGAGTATTGATTGGAGCGCCAATTTCAATTGCCGGGCTCCAGTTTAACTGTCCGGTTGCCGAACGGGCTGAAATTGAACGAAAAAAACTTTCATCACTTTTAATATCCGAACCTTTTCGCGTAAAATAAAGTTGACCCTCGTCAAGACTAACTGCATTGATATACTCGTAACCACTTGAATTCACATTCGGTCCTATATTAACCGGATTGAAAG
>CAZBZA010000192.1:0-6117 GCA_964495865.1 uncultured Lentimicrobiaceae bacterium | reverse complement strand
TTGATCATAATATCATCTTCGGTTGGTGATTTAATCCAATCATGGCTATTTCATGCTGAATAATTTGATTTAATAAATGATAGTCTCTCAACCAGAAACTCTTTAACCGAGTGCAGCGGGCTTTGCGCAGCGAGACCCGAAATGTGTAATTTGCAAAATGAAATCAGAAACCAGAAACCAGAAACCAGAAACAAGAAACAAGAAACTCCTATTACCTCGTAAACACATATTGCACCATATTCGCTCCCATTTGCAAAGCTTTCAGCCGTTTTTCCGGCGAATCTTTATGCACGTCAGGATCTTCCCATCCATCGCCAAGATCAGATTCGAAATCATAAAAACAAACAAGCCTTCCTTCCCAAAGTAAACCGAATCCCTGAGGCGGTTTTGCGTCGTGTTCATGTATTTTGGGCAAACCATTAGGGAAATTGTATTTCTGATGGTAAATCGGGTAGTCAAACGGCAATTCAACAAATTCCAGTTCGGGGAAGACTTTTTTCATCTGTGGCCTGATATACTGATCAATACCATAATTATCCGAAATATGAATAAAACCACCGGCAATCAGATAGTTACGTATATTTAATGCTTCCTGGTCGTTAAAAATCACGTTGCCATGACCTGTAAGATGAACGAATGGATAATTGTATATTTCCGCGCTTCCGGCATCAACAGTCGCATATTCTTTATTGATACTCGTTTTCAGATTCTTATTGCAGAAATCAATAAGGTTGGTTAACGAAGTAGGATTTGCATACCAATCGCCACCGCCATTGTATTTCAGTAAAGCAATCTGATAGGTGCTTTGCGGGAAACCATTCATGAAAATGGCTGAAAAGATTAGTAGGAGCAAAAAGTTCTTTTTTATCATGATTCGTTGGCGATATTTATAATGTGGCAGGCAACAACGGCAGCTGTTTCGGTCCTGAGGCGGGAAGGACCAAGGTTTACAGGTTCAAACCCTTTCGTGATGGCAGCTTCAATTTCTTTTTTACTGAAATCACCTTCGGGTCCGATTAGCACCGAACAATCTCCTTCCTTGTAAGCTGTTTTAAGATGCAAGGGCTGATTTTCCTCTACATAAGCAACAAACCGTGCTGAGGGAAGGTTCATTTTGATAAAATCTCCAAATTTTACAGGTTCGTGCAAAACAGGAAGGTAAGTTTTGACTGATTGCTTGGCAGCAGAAAGAATGATTTTCTGAAGTCGGTCGGTACGTATCTGAACCCTTTCGGAATGTTCACAAATTAAAGGTGTTATTTCATCAATGCCAATTTCCGTGGCTTTTTCCAGGAACCATTCGAAGCGGGCAATGTTTTTAGTAGGAGCCACAGCCATATGCAACTTAAAAGGTCGTTTTCCGGAATCCGGAATTACGCTTAAAAGCATCACCGGACAGGCTTTTATGTCCTGCGCCAAAATATGTCCATCGTAAAGGTTTCCCATTCCATCCGAAAGATTGATTTTATCACCTGCGCGCATCCGAAGCACTTTAATGCAATGGAATGATTCTTCGCTGCCAAGAGTAACCTGGCAGGGAACGGAATTTAAAACCGGATCAATGTAATAGAGCTGCATAAAATTGAATTCGCTGCAAAGATACGAAACAAGCGGAAACCCAGGCCTTGCGATAGCCATTGGCTGAAAATGAAAAAGCCGGCACTACGGCTGGCTTTTTCGTTAGGGTTAGGATTAAAAACTACCTGATAATCAGTTTCTGCTGTTCTGCCGTATTGTTACCTGTTATTTTAACAAGATAAACTCCTTTTGCTATATTGCCCAGGTTTAGTGTTTCCGAAAGCTGTGAGGTAGATTTGATGTTATGGCTATAAACAATTGCGCCTTGTGCGTTAAAAAGCGTGAAAGTTAAATCTTCAACTTTTTGTCCGGAATACACAGTGATTGATCCTGATGTTGGATTAGGATAAATCATGATTTTTTGATTTTCCATGGATTTGATTCCTACTTCAGGAGTGGCTGCAATACTGATATTATCAATAAACAGGTTGTTTCCAAAACGGTTATAGCTTTCAAATGCAATTTTTATATTGGGTTTGTTCGCCCAGGCCGAAAGGTCGATTATTGCACACATGCTGCCCCAACCGCTGCTGCACCAATCGTCAGCCACAGCAGGGAAAAACTCAGTGGTTAATTTTGGAACAGTTGCTAATGTTCCTTCTCCTCTTTCGCCTTCGGCAAATACTCTTACCCAGTTCTCGCCGCAATCTTCCGAAACAAGAACAATTAATGAGTCGGAAACCGTGGTGTAACGGTTAGCATAAGCATGATCGAATGTCATGAAAACCGGGTCGGCACCTGTAAAGTTCATAGGAGGAGATATCATGCGGTCGCGGCGTCCGGGAGGAACTGAATAATTAAAGTGATTCATCCAGGCTGCATAGTTACCCGGTGTGTTTCCTTCAACAGTAGTAATCCCCCAGGTAACCAGGTTGTCAGGGTTTTCGATAGTCCAGCCCCTGCCATCAAACGAATTGCCTTCAAAATCTTCGGTAAACGGTGCATTATAACCACCTGCCAGGATATAGTTCGATTTGGTAACCGATCGCGAACCATTGCTGTTAAGAGCTACTAAGGTCACTGTGTATGAACCTGTTTCAGTAAAACGTACCTGTGGATTCTGCGAATTGGCATCGGTTCCGTTTTCATAAACAACTGTATTTGGCGTAATTGACCAGTTCCATGCATACGGACATGATTTCGAATTATCAGTAAACTGAACGATCTGGCTCATATCGCAGAATGCAACCGGCGATGCTGTAAATCCGGGAACTGGTTTAATTGTATCGCTTACAACAATGTAACCGGTTTTTGTAATCGAATGTGTTCCTGCTGAATTGGTAACAGTTAATTGAACATCATAGGTTCCGGGAGCATTGTAAAGAATCCCTGCAGGATTTTTAGCCGTTGATGTTGCAGGTGTACCGCCAGGGAAACTCCATTCCCATTGAAATGGAACTCCAAATGAAAGATCACTGAAACTTACCTCGCAACCTGAAGGAATAACAGGCTGATCGACAGTGAAATCGGCTGTAGGCGCTACCACATACATATCTGATTTCCACAAGCCGCGGCCATAGGTTCCTGCTTTGATTTTGTCGCCGGCAGGAGAAGTGGGGTCATAGTAAATTTCGAGCTCGGTAACTTTTGCTGCTGCTGGCAGACCATTAAAGAAAGGAATCCAGTCAGCAAGCGAATTGTCCTTGTAAAAAATTCCTGCATCAGAACCGGCATACAAACCTTCCTGGCTGTTTTTGTAATACACAATGGCCGAAAAATGAATGTCGGGAAGCCCGCCTGTAATTTCTGTCCAGTTCAATCCACGGTCAACAGATTTAAATATTTGCTTATCCTGAACAATATAAACTGTGTTTTCTTCATAAGGGCTTGCTTCCATATCTGAAATAGCAGCGCCTGTTAATAACTGAGACGAAATATTAGTCCAGGTGGGCTCGTCCTGCATCGCATTGGTACTGATATACAAAGAACCACCGCTCGCAGCATATAAAATATTGGTGTTAACCGGCGATTGCTCCATTACACTTAAATTCCCAGTGTTTATGGTGGATATTTTTTTCCATTTTACACCTGAGGCAGACGGATTTTTAATATTTACACTTCTCCACACATTTTTATAACCGATGAACATCACATTCGGATTGTCCTCGCCCATTACAAACGGAGTAACCCATGCACCTTCTTCTGTGATTCCATTTACACCATTGCCGGCTATCTGGGATGCGTTGGTACCTATAACCCGATTCATAGCTCCATAATATACAGTTGAATAGCGATAATTTGAATTTGTAAAGTCGATAGCACACTCCATTCCATCACCTCCTCCGATTGATATCCAGGTGTCAAAATCAAGGAGATAAGTTCCATTATCCTGGTTGCCTATAACTACCAGATCATCCTCTGTTGCGCTTTGGCCAATTTTATACATCTGGGTGATTGGTAAACCGGTTGTAATTTCATTCCATTGGCTACCGCCATTATCAGTCCAGTAAATTCCGCCGTCGTTGCCGGCATAAATCCTGTTGTTGAGTGGGTTAAAAGTAAAAATATGCTGATCGGCATGAACTTCGGCAACTCCGCATCCGCCGTACCAATGGCCGTTTATCTGCCAGTTGGCGCCTCCGTTAGTTGATTTCCAGATGTTTACACCACCGGCGTAAACTACATTCGCATCAACAGGATCAGCAACAACTGCTAGGTCGTACCAGGCTTGTCCTCCAGAGTCTGCTCCATTGCACGACCAGCCCATTAGGTTAGGAGAATTGGACATTTCTGTAAAAGTGAGTCCAGCGTTTTCGGATTTGTATAATCCCCTGAAACCATTATCGCCTTTTGCAAGCAGGAAATAAACTATTTCCGGATTGGCGGGAGTAACAGCAATAACGCCTCTTGCACCCGAAGGTAATCCGGCTGTAATCAGAAACCAGTTTTCACCGGCATCCGTTGAGCGATAAAACTGACCTCCTGAGGTACCGTATAAAATGGTGTTACTTCCTGGTTTAAGAGCAATATCTTTAAAGGCACCGTTATTTTTTTTAACCCAGTTTGCACCGCCATCAATAGATTTGAAGAATCCTGAATTTGTACCGGCAAATATTATCTGAGGATCTGTAGGATCAAAAAGCAGATCACCAACGGTAGCATTTCCCATTCCGGTATTCGATGTTTGCCAGGTGACACCGTTATCAGTACTTTTCATCACACCCAATCCTGGTGCATCGCCTGCATCACGGTCGCCGGTTCCTATAAAAATAGTTGAAGGATTAACCGGATCAATGGCGATGGCCGAAACTCCAAGGGTGGGTAATCCATCAGTTGTTGACGACCATTCATTTCCTCCGGTTGTTGTATACCATAATCCGCCTGCTGGAGCCCCAACATATACAATGTCAGGATTGGTAGGATGAAATGCAACTGCATTCAATCGTCCGAGGCCTTCGTATCCGCCACCTATCTCGAAAGGTCCCTGGTTAATCCAGTTTCCGGCTAAAGAGCCTGGATTGTCAAATTGAGTCATATAAACATTATAAATATCCCTCACTTCGTTTGGTGCGGGCATTCTTCCATCAATGGTGATGCGGTCCTTCATCAAACTTTCCCAACGTTTAAAGGGTTTCCATCCGCTGCCTTTTGTAATTTCGCGATTCTCCCAATATTTGTTGAAAGCACTCTGTATTTGATAGAAGTTGGCATCCGGATCCTGCATCATCGAAATCCAGTAAGGATATTCTGACGTATCAGCAACAACAGTAACCGTTTGTGCCGAAACACGTGTGAATGCAAAAAGCAACACTAAAACAGGTAAAAACAGGTAAGATTTTTTCATGGAATGATTTACGTATTATATTTAGGTATTATAAACAATAAAAAGTCAGAAAGGTTAAAAAAAAATGCGAATTCAGCTTCATCCGGCAAAATGAATTATAGCAGGAGAGAAGCAAGAAATAGATGCTTATTCTCCATCACGGCTTGAATGATTTATGATGAATTTGCTTTAAAATATATCCTTCTAAAGAGGCTATTTCTCCCCTTTAAAAACATAACCTGCTTCTGTAACAGCATCACCAATGGCAGCTATTGAAGTTTGAGTTGAGTCGAAGCTCACAACAGCTGTTGAATCAAGATGCGAAGCTTTTACGGAAACTACCCCGGCAATTTTTTCAACATTTTCCTTAACGGTTCCCTCACAACCGGTGCAAGTCATACCTTCGACAGCCAGAGTAATGGTTTTGTTGGCAACAGCGGTATTAGCCTGTGCTTCATTGTCGGCGGAAGTTGATTTCCCTGAACAGCCTGCCATTAAAGCAGCTACCAGGAATACAAAAAACAATTGTTTCATATGTTTAGATTTTGAATCCAAAATTACAGTTTTTACTTTAACAAATTCATTCAGCTACAGATAAAACACGAATTCTTCTTATTGGATTTTATATTGGCAGGTATTCAGCATAAAATCATGTAAATTGATAAATAAAAAATGAGTAAAGATTGAGGACTTTCTCATTCATTACTCATTCTATTCACTTCACAATGCAGGACACAAATCGCCATTTCTGCATCGCTACAGCTCTTCACTCTTCA
>CAZBZA010000191.1:0-6140 GCA_964495865.1 uncultured Lentimicrobiaceae bacterium | reverse complement strand
GAAAACTCGAACTTTTCGGGAGCTTCTTCATCTGCTGATAATCTTTTGCGGTTATAATCCAGCAAGCGTTCCTTGTCGGGCGAAGGAATCCAATCCAACCATTTACTCCCTGTTACTTCTTCTTTCAACACACCAACCACATCGCAGAAGGCATTATTTACCATTTTTATAACAGCATCAGTATCAGTAATTAATATGGCGGCCTGGTTACTTTCGAAAATACTCCTGAAATGCTCCTCGCTTTGCTTAAGTATCAATTCGATGCGTTTTCGTTCGGTTAAATTGCGGGCAAATCCTATCACCATCGAAATACCATTGAGTTCGATAATACCTGAGCTGATTTCGACAGGAATGATGCTTCCGTTTTTATGCCGTTGCCGTGATTCGAATAAAAAAGTTTCACCGGGCACAATCTTTTGAAGATACTCATCAATTTTATTTGGCCCTGCCAAAACCATGTCAATTTCTGTAAGGTTCATACTCAACAATTCGCTGCGCGAATAGCCAAGCATTTTGCAGGCCTGAGAGTTAACATCAAGTATTTTTCCCTTAAAATCAGCTTGGTACATTGCATCTGTGGCTTGTTCGATAATAGTGTGGAACCGTTTTTCGCTCGCGTTTACATTTTTACGGTTTTGCCAGTCAACAGACCATTGAAACATTAAAAGCCCGAGGAACAAAGTAGCAACCGGATAGATTAAAAGTACAGGTAATACAATAGTTTTGATGGTTTTTAACCATAATTCACCAGGAAGAAAGATTGTGCAAAGCAACATAAGTATATGCACGATAAGCCCGAGACCAAGCAATTCGGCCACGCGGTTTTTATTTCGCCATCCTGGCCTGAAAGAATGCCACAGCAATCCGGTAGTTCCGGCAGTAACTATAACGGCAATGCCCATTAACATTCCACTTCCACCCATTAATATCCGGTAAAATGCCATTACAAGCATGGCAATAACAGTAGGAATGAAACCAAAAAACAGACCTGAAACAGCTAGTAGCACCGATCGCACATCGAATACGATACCCGGGACCATTTTCCAGGGCGTCATCATAAGAATAATACCAAAAGCACCAAGTATAAATCCGGCAAACACTTTAACCGAAAGGCTTTTGGGATTTTCGTAGCGCGACCACAAGTAGTCGTATATTAAACTAAATGCCAGCAAAATAGCTGTATTCTGAAGCAATCCCAGGATGATTGAAGTGTCCATTTTAGCAATGTTTATTTAGAACAAGGGCGATATATATTTAGTGGCAGGGAGGGTGTGTATTGTTGAAGGATCAAAAGCAGGGAAGTTTCATTCTAACTTATGAAAATGATCTATTCTTTCATTTCGTCAAATTTCTATTTCACATTTAATTATTTACGTATGGGTATCGAAAAATAAACAGTTGCTCCTTCGTTTACAACGCCTTCGGCCTTTACTTTGCCTTTGTGACGTTGCACAATGGTTTTCACAATAGCAAGCCCGACACCGGTGCCCTCAAATTCTTTGTTTGTATGCAGCCGTTTAAAAACACCGAACATTTTTTTCGCATTAGCCATATCGAAACCGGCTCCGTTATCCTTAACATAGTAAACGTTCTCGCTATTATTGGTGCTAAAGCCGATTTCAATTCGCCTATCCTGTTTCTTCGATGTAAACTTAATGGAATTGCTGATAAGATTTATCCATATTTGCCTTATCATAGCAGGATCGCCGGATGCGTCCGGAATATCAAGTAAGCGGAAGCTGATTTCTTCTTTGTCCTTTTCTGAAGCATACTCGTTGAATACGGCCTGCGCCATTTCGCGCATTTGAATGTCAGAATACGAAATACCTTTTCTGCCCAGCCGTGAAAACGACAAAAGCTCATCAATCAGATGCCCCATATTATTTGCATTGCTTATTATAATTTTAAGCATACGTTTGCCTTCGTCATCAAGCACGTTAGCATAATCCTCCATTAGTATATTGGCAAATCCATCCAGGGCCCGGAGCGGGGTCCTGAGATCGTGCGATATAGAATAGCTGAATGCTTCCAGGTCCTTATTAGCTGTTTCAAGCTCAGCAGTGCGCTCGAGTACACGTTGTTCGAGTTCCTCGTTGAGCCTGATCACCTCTTCCTCAGCACGTTTCCGGTCGGTAATATCCTGAAATATTTCGAGCATGGCTTTCTTCCCCTTGAACATGGTTCCGGTGTGGCTTACATTAAATGTTCGTCCACCCATCACATCATGTGCTTCGTAGCTTGAGGTTATGCCAATGGTTATACCTTTGTGCAGCGGACAATCAATACATTGGTTTTTATTATCGCGGTAAAGTGTCCAGCATTTGCTGCCCAGCGCGTTGTCTCCGAACATTTGTTTGAGGTTATCGCTCAAAAACAGGACATTGCCTTCCTCATCAACGATTTCCATACCAAAAGGTATGGTCTGCAACAGCGACCTGTTAAGTTCATCACTTTCGCGAAGTGCTGCTTCAGCTTCCTTACGTTCGGAAATATCGCGCGATATTATGAGTATGCTTTTAGGTTCACCACTGGCATCGCGTATTATTTCGGCATTTGCTTCGGCATAAAAACGACTGCCATCCTTGCGTACCATCACGTATTCCGACGGGCCGGTGTAATGCCCCTTAAGCATTAATCCAATGAGGTTTTGGGCTTTTAAATGGTCAGTTTCGTCAATAAAATCATATAAACTACGGTTTAATATTTCATCTTCATTAATAAACCCCAGCATCTGTAGGCCTCTCTGCGATGTTTTAGATACAAAACCATCCAGTGTAGTAATTGCAATTCCATCGGGTGAGGTATCTATTATTTTACGCCAGAGTTCTTCGCTCTCTTTTAAAAGATTAAGATCCGAAATGCGCTGTGTAATATCCTGCCCCTGCGCAATAGTGGCAATACTGGTTTTGCCATCAGGTGCATATATGGTAGCTGAATTCCATAGCAATGTATGTTTAATACCTATTACATCCATGATATCAATTTCAACCGCTTCCCACCTGCTGCCGCTTGTTGCGAGTTTAATATGCCCAAGCGACAATTCACGCGATGTTTCGGAAAGAAGCATTTCGACGGGCTTATTCAGAACATCCGAAACATTAAGCCCTGTAAGCCGTTCGAAAGCTTTGTTGAATGCAGTTATCCTGAATTGTGCATCCCAAACAATAATCGGGGAATTTGCATAAGTAAGAAGATTTTCGAGATAATCCTTTGTTTCGCGAAGCTCTTCTTCTGCCTGCCGGCGTTCGGTAACATCGCGCAACACCCCTTCGTGAAAAAGCGTTTCCCCCGATTTATCAAAGGTGTACCATCCATTATCTTCGACCCATATTTCGGAACCGTCTTTTTTCTTTACCCGAAAAACTTCAAGTTCGTTCTGCATTGCATCCAGCGTAAGGCTATCCCTGTCCGATTCATCAAAATAGAGATCTTTATGGATATCAATAGCCAGCAACTCTTCCCTGCTGTTATATCCAAGCATTTTAACCATAGCCGGGTTGGCTTCGATAAACTCTCCTTTATGTGTTGATTTATATACACCATCGGGAATTTTTTTAACAAGTGTACTGTATGTTGTAATGCTTTCATTTAAAGCAGCTTCGATACGTTTTTGCTCTGTAATATCCTGAATTACTCCGAAAACAATTCGCTTTTCAGTGTCGTAAACAGCAATGGAATGTATGTCTTTAATAATGCTTGTATCTGATACTTTTATTTTAAATTCCAGATCATAGGGTATATTTTCATTTATCAGGGCATACATTGCCGAATCAAGCATGGCGCGATACTCTGGCAAAGGAATTGACTTTACCTCATCAAAATCAAAATGATATTTATCCATTCCATAAAGTTCGCGGGCCCCTTCGGAAACTATCATCTGCTGTGTATCGAAATGCATTTCCCAGTTGCCTGATTTGGAAGCAAGCTCGGCTCGTTCCAGTCGCGATGTAATTGTTTGAATAGTTTCTTCTGCTTTTACCCGTTCAGTAATATCCCGGCTAAAAACAGCTACCCTGTCGGTAAGCTGATTTTGAACAAACACAGGAAAAACCGAAAATTCATTCCAGCGACTGTTATTGTAATCCTTCGACTGAATAGGTTTGCCTGTTTCAATCACCTGTTCAACAATCGATTGGCGACTAAGAGCAATATCCGGCGAAAGCAGTTTAAATATATTTTTTCCTGCCAAATCCTCGCGCGATAAACCTAGTTGCTTTGCATGACTTTCGTTGGAATCGATAATAATGCCATTTTTATCGAGTAATACAATAAAATCTTCAGTCGATTCCATGATAGCCCTGGCGTTGGCTTCGCTTTCAACAATCCGTTGCTCCGCCAGCTTACGTTCGGTTATGTCGCGGATAATACCAACGGTGTATCGGCCATCGGGCAGTTCGAGACCGGAAAGCGAAAGCTCGATTGGTATTTCGTAGCCCTGCTTATGCTTTCCATCCAGTTCGAGAATTCTGTTCACTGACTTTCCACTCTGGAGATAAGCAGGGAAAGCCATTGCGTGAGCGGAATGAAACCTTTCGGGGGCAAGAACCGTATGAAGTTTTTTTCCTAACAGTTCGTTTGATGGATAGCCAAAAATACGTTCGGTGGCAGGATTGAGGAATGAAATATTGCCTTCCGGATCCATAAGCAGAATGGCATCCTGGGCACATTCGGTTATAGCCCTCACCCTTAATTCCTCAGCCCTGAGATCGGATTCAGCCTTGCGACGGCTTCTGATATCAGTAACAAATGCGCAATTGTATTCCTTACCTCCGAAAGTTACATAATTGGCGTGAATTTCGACAGGGATACGTTCTCCTGATTTTGAAATATGAGTGCCTTCAAAAGTTAGTTTTCGCTGTTGTTTAAGTTCCAGGAAGTGCTTTGACCAATCAAATCCAGCTTCTTCTAAAAAGTGAATATCAATTACTGACATTTCCAGCAACTCATCCTTAGTATATCCGAGTAATGCACAGGCCGCATCGTTAGCATAAAGAAAATTACCATCAGCGTTGGTATAAAATGCAGCATCCGACATTTGATCAACGGCAAACTGGTTAAAACGCAGTGATTCCTCATTCCATTTCTGTTTTGTAATATCAGTTGAAATTATCTGAATACCAACCACATTGCCATTGGAATCGACTATGCGTGTATAAACGCTGTGAAACCATTTGATATCAGTAGGTAATTTTATCTGGTCTTCATATTCCATAGGTATTTCGGAAGAGGCTGCTTTTCGTATCCTGTCGAAATAAAATTCGGCTTCCGGCTTAGGGAACAAGGTATAAACAGAAAGTCCAATAAAATCTTCAGGCTTTCCGTCCAAATACTGAGCAGCGCGTTTATTATACGAAATCACTATTCCGTCGGGCGTGTAATATCCTATACCAACCCCGGCCGACTCGTGCATAAGCCGGTATTTCTGTTCGCTTTCGAGTAAGGCTTTCTGATTTTTACGATCGGAGGTAATATCAATAAAAGTAACAACAACCTGGCGTAGTTCAACCTGTTCGTTAAACTCGGGAAATGCATTTATTTTCACCCAAACAATCTCCCTGATATTGCGCTGATATATACCCAATTCCATGTCGGATATGGGTTGCAAAGTGGCAATTACACGAGCTACCGGATATTCGTCAACAGGCACAGGGGTACCATCGGTATGCATAAAACACCAGGTTTCGTCAATTCCGGTTTTACCCATCATTTGATCAATAGAAAGACCTAAAAGTTTAGATGCCTGATCGTTGGCAAGTATAATACTTGAATCGGGAGCGTGAACTACAATACCGGTATGAAGGTTCTGTATCAGCAATTTGTGTGCATGATCGCTTTCAATTACAGCCTGCCTGGCTGAATTAAGGTCAGTAGTATTCGCAACAGTTAAAAGGCATTTTTCCTTATCCTCAGCCATTTTTCCTTCCAGGTGGATAAAGAAAGTTGGCTTGCCTTCATTCATTAACTTTACGTCGCAGGAGTGCCGTCCCGGTATAGTAAATACTTTGGTTAAAAAATCCTTGAAAGAGGGCAGAGTTTCACTGGCAATAAAAAGGCTAAAACTTCTGTTAACAATACTTGAGCGCTCCTTGTGCAGAAGGGCTGCGCCTCTTTGGTTTAGAGTTAAAATTTTACCATCGGAA
>CAZBZA010000190.1:0-6147 GCA_964495865.1 uncultured Lentimicrobiaceae bacterium | reverse complement strand
TCCATTTTACGGCAGTTTCGGGCAGCGAAGTATGGGCAGGTAATTTCAGTGTAACTGCTCACGCAGGAATACTGAAATATTTCTCCTTTGCTATTGACGATTCTCAGACAGGTAACGGAAACGGGAAAGCTGAACCTGGTGAAACTTTCGACGTATCAGTGGTTATTAAAAATTTGGGTACTGCTCCTTTAACCAATGTTGAAGGACAAATTTCGTTTAACGATCCTTACCTTACGCTCCTTTCGTCACCGGCTCAGAATTATGGCAACCTGGCAACAGGAGAATCCATTTCGCGCAACTTTACGCTTGAAGCAAGTGCTGATGCCCCTGAAGGACAAGTTGTTCCTGTAACGTTCCTGATGACTGCTGATCTTGGATTACATGCACTTGATGTTTTCAACCTGGTAGTCGGACAAATTCCGGTTGCTGTGATCGATCTGGATGGAAATAAAAATTCGGGACCAGCAATACAGTCGGCACTGATTTCAAATAATGTATTTGCTGAGTATAAAACAAGTATGCCAGCCGATCTGAGCAATTATTCAACACTATTCGTATGCCTTGGCGTGGGCACTAAAAAACATGTTTTATCAACCAACGAAGGTCAGGCACTGGCAGCATTTGTTGATGGCGGCGGCCGTTTATACATGGAAGGCGGCGATACATGGTATTATGATCCTAAAACAGCAGTTCATCCCAAATTTAAAGCCAATGGTGTTATGGACGGAGGTAACGACCTGAGCAGCGAAAGCGGACAGGTAGGTCAATTTGCCGAAGGATTAACATTTGCTTATACCGGCGATAACGAATATATTGATCATGTTTCGGCTAATCCCCCGGCCTTTAACCTCTTCAGAAATGCCATGCCTGTTTATATCAGTGCCGTTGCTTACGACGCAGGTACTTATCGCACCATTGCTTCGGCTTTCGAGTTCGGCGGCCTGGCAAACGGCGATGCTCCTTCAACTAAAAACGAATATATGCGCAGGATTATTGAATTTTTCGGAATACTTGCTTCGCCATATACCGCTAACTTTATGGGCAGCCCTATCAATATCTGCGATGGCGGTTCGGTTACGTTCAGCGATTATTCAACACCGGGAACTACATCGTGGGATTGGACTTTCGAAGGTGGAATTCCGGCAACCAGTAACGAACCAAGCCCTATTGTAACCTATGCAACTACCGGTTTGTACAATGTTACCCTGGTAGTTTCGAATGGTACTTTCAGCGATACTCTCGTAAAGGATGATTATGTTTGGGTTGAATACTGTACGGATGTGAACGATATCAGGAACCAGGAAGTTAGCATTTATCCTAATCCCGCTTCTGATTTTGCTTCGGTTTCATTTGGCGGATTCACAGGCACAGCTGAACTGGTACTTACTGATGCCCTGGGAAAAACAGTACTTACCATCAACCAGATTGATGCTTCCAAATCTTTTACACTCGATCTTTCGGGATTAACTGAAGGAATGTACTTTGCAACTATAACCGCCGGCGGAAAGCAGGTTGTAAAGAAAATAGTTGTAAGATAATAGGACTACAAAACTAAAATCGCAAAAGCCATCAGGAATCCTGGTGGCTTTTTTTTTTACTATTTATCGATTATTATTATTGATCATACCAGAAGTTTATACAGTGAATTGAACTTCTGATACTTTATGCTGTTATATCCATAATCTTGTATATATTCTCCATGAATAAATTCATGGCAATTAACTTCCACAATCCAATCTTCATACTATTTACAGATTGGTTTCCTGTGCCTGTTTCCACTTACCGAATTATACCTTTTACATCTTAAACAACTCAACAGCCTCATTCCTTTATCTTGTTTTCTTTTCACTGCAAATTCTGTTTTAAATTGAAGCAGGATTGATCCTGGAAGTTAAGGTATTTGATTCCCCTCTTTCCTGAGAACCATTTCGATTTCATCCTTACGAAACCCACTATCTGTATTGCCATCCAGTAATCATACTATTAATTAAACCGATAATATAATGAGCGCAAATTTTATTAAAAACACAGCCATATCTGTAGCTGTCTTCCTGGTAAGTACAACTGTTTTTTCTCAGTCACCCGACAATACTTTTGGAACAAATGGTAAAGTGTATACGTCCTTTGGAAATTTTTCCTCGTATTTTCATTCAATGATACTGCTTCCTGACGGTAAAATTATTTCCGCCGGCGAAAATTCCAATACAACATTAGCCATACTTGTTGCGAAACACAATGCCGATGGAACACCGGATCTTTCGTTTAATACCACCGGCAAGAAGCAAATTGATTTCGGATCGGCTTATGAATACTGCTATTCCGTGTTATTGCAATCCGACAACAAAATACTTCTGGCAGGTTCATCCAACGGTAATGCTGCATTAGCGCGCTTATTACCAAACGGCGATTATGATACTCAATTCAGTGAGGATGGTAAAGTTACCTTGTCATTCGGGCCAGGCAACGGCTCTTCCTTTCAAAAGGTTTTGCAACAACCCGACGGAAAAATAATTGCAATAGGAGAAGGGTATAATACCAGCAGCTTTGATTTTTCTGCTGCACGATTTAATGCCGATGGAAGCATAGATCCCACATTCGGCGATGGTGGTAAAACTACAGTCAATTTCAATAATTATAACGACTTTGGACGGAATGCCACATTGCAAAATGATGGCAAAATACTGATTGCCGGTGCTGCAAAAAACAGTAATGGAAACAGTTCAATCGCCTTGTTGCGGCTGAATGCTGATGGTTCGCCCGACGGAACTTTTGGAACTGCAGGTAAATCAACTCTAACAATCAGCGGCATTGCTGACGATTATGCAGAAGAACTTATATTGCTGGCAAACGGCAAAATTCTGGTAGGCGGATATACGGCCGGGGATTTTTTGGTTATGAGATACAACAATAACGGAACCCTGGATAATACGTTTGGAACCAGCGGATACACCATCACTGATTTTAATAACTTTCAGGATAAAGCGTATGCACTGGATGTTGATAATAATGGCAGTATTTATCTCGGGGGGCATGGATATGAAACAGGAAACGGTGGCTTATTTCACTATGCCATAGCCAGATACAACAGTGAAGGTAACCTGGACAACTCCTTTAACTCCGACGGCAAAATGACTGTTGTGATGGGAGCCGATCAAAGCACCATTTCCGAAATGGCCTTGCAACCCGATGGCAAATTATTAGCTGGCGGCCAGTCAACAAACATTGCCGGTGGATTAACTGAATTTGCTTTATTGCGCCTGGAATATCTAACCGTTGGAATAATTGAAAATGAGCTGACCGAAAACTATGTTACTGCATACCCAAATCCAGCTACGGATATCATTACCCTAAGTTTTTCGGATAAACAAGCCAGCGAACATTATAAGTTTACAATCTGTGATCCCAAAGGCCAGATTGTACAAAATGGCTCTGGAAATACAACCGAAATTAAAAAACAGGTAGATATTTCAGGATTAAGCAACGGAATACACTTTCTAAAAGTCAATTCCAATTCATTTTCACAAACCTTGAAATTCACCAGGATAAAATAATTCTTACAAACGGCTGTACACAAAAAGGAATCTTCTTCTTTCGCCACGAGTAAAGTATTCACTCATTGAAAGTTAACGCATTTTTCAATCATTTAAAATCACAGAAGTATGGAGCGACGTAATTTTTTAATGACCACCGGCCTGTTTGCAGCATTCAGCGCCCTGTCTCCTTTGGCTATCGGAGCAACTCCTGAAACACCATCTATTGATCCTTTAAAACCAGTTCTTCTGCCAGGCTTGACTCCATTAGATCACAAAGGGGGAATGGATATACGTGTATGGATGCGATCTTCAATGACGAATGGTTTGTTCTCGAGTGTTGAAACTGCAGTTGCGCCAAAACTGATGGGTCCTGCTCCACATCATCACCTCGAACTTGATGAGATCATGTATGTTATCGAAGGCACTGCCAGTGTGCTGGTTGGCGACGAAGTGGTGGAAGTACAGGCCGGTGGGTGGCACCTTCGTCCGAGGCTGATAACCCACACTTTCTGGAATGCATCAGAAAAGCCGTTGCGTTTTATTGATATGTATTTCAATCAACCTTTTGAGGAATACCTCGAACGCATTTTTCATGAATTAACTCCTGAAAACGGATACCCGAGCGGATCGGAGAAAAAAAGCAAGGAAATAAGTGCCCTGGCCGTAAAATTTGGCCTCGTTCATTTGCCTGATGCCCGGGAAAAGCGTAAAGAAATAGCAGCTAAATATGGACTGAAATAATCCATGGATTTATACTTTCGCAACCTGGCTTAAATGTCCGTTTTACGATTGTTAAAACTATCTTTTTGCTGAATCGTTCAGAGAAGCAGCCGCTACCTTTTTTTAAAAATAACCGGATTTTGATAGCTGCACAAAAACGGATTACTCTCTCAGTCAGGCGGGGTTAATAAATTGGGATTTGCTGATTTTTTAGATCTGATAATCAATGTTTTGCAATTTGATGGATTTGTCTTTATCATCAAAGTTCTGCAAATGGTGAGTTGTGCAACAGGCACGTTTGTTACCGACAGTGCTTTTTTGTCAAGAGTTCGTAAATGTCAGTAAATTAGTATTTTGGTGTCAATTTGTTTGTCTGCTTGATAAAGTTTTCTTGTTGTTTTATAAGGTCTATAAATTCTGTCTTATTAGGAAGATTTTCATTCTGGTATTTCTCAATTATCGGGAAAGTCAAGAGTATTTTCAGAATTGTGTGATTGTCAGCCAGTGTCGTACCATTATTCTCAATTTGTTTTAGTAACGAAGTCAGTTCAGCCGTTTTATTTGTATAATTGGCCTTTCTTGTCGAGATGATTGCAATCATTCTTTTTCTTAATAAACTATCTTTGATTGTATTAGCTTTGTTTTCTGCCGAATAGTAATAACCTTCAGATTTGTTGTTGTATGTGTCAAACTTGTCAACGAAATCGTTTGGTTTGGCACTTATAGACAATAAATCATCCTCAAATTTTTTGAGTTCTGGTGAATTGCTAACAAGTTCTAAATAGAGTTCTTCTGTCAGGTCACTACGAATAGTCTTATAATTACTTATGCCTCTTTTCTCTTGGAGAGGGGCTGGAATATCTTGTTCTGGAGTTGAATTATTTTCTGCTTTTTTGCTACAGGAAAATAGAGTTAGTAAAATGAGAGCAGTCAAAAAATAAGTTGTCAGATTTTTCATAATTAAAAGATTGTAGAAAAGGTTAATTATCTGTATGTATGACCTTTAAGCATTGGCAATAACGGCTGAGGATATGACAAGTGCAGGACTAAATTGCTGCTCAACTGTCAGCCAGCACAAATATATGTAAAGATTACAAATTTCTCAACGAACACGCAAACTAGCATTTGCTATATCTTTTACTATATGCCGGCTTTGTTTTCATTTCTGGTTATGGTAGCCAATTTCGTTTCTCATCATTGTCTCTATAATTTGCCACAACTCTGCCATTTGTATCGTTCTTTGACTGTGACCAATGTTTTCAAGTTCTTTAGCAGTAATGTTAATGTCCTTTTTTGTGGAAATTCTATTCAAGACTATTTGGAATTCGTCGTTGAAGTCATTTGCGATTTTTTTGTAGTCTTCAATTTTGGGAAGTAATTCATTGCTGCATACTAATTTTAACTTGTTCAGCTCTTGATTTAGAATCATTGTCGGTTGAATTGCCCGTTTGGTATATTCTATCAATTCATTGTTATAGTCAATAAGCGCTTGACTTATTTCGTTCTCGTCTCCATTGACTACCTTTCCCAAGAATTCAGAAGTAATGCCAAAAACCATTTTTGGGTCTGTTCGAATGTTTTGGCTTATCTCGTCTGCCTTGTTCATGAAGGCAGAATAAACGTCAAATCTTCTTTCAAGTGCTTTATCCTTTTTCTGATTTTTTCTTGTAAGGATGAATTGTATTATTCCCCACGACCAACCTAAAATTCCTAGTCCAATTATCAAACTGTCTTTAAGTTCCATTGTTGTTGTGTTTTAAGCTGGCATATAACGGCCGATAATATGACAAGTGCGGGATTAAATTGTTGCTCAACTGTAGGCCAGTACAAATGCATGTTAAGATTCCAAATGTTTCAACGAACACTCAAATCCGCATTTGCTATAGCGTTTATT
>CAZBZA010000189.1:0-6178 GCA_964495865.1 uncultured Lentimicrobiaceae bacterium | reverse complement strand
CATCTGCACGTCAGTCGCAAAGTTCGAGCATTGCTCAAAGTGTTATCGAAAATGCGCTTAAAAAGTCATTTGCACCCGAATTCCTGAACAGGATTGACGACGTGATTATTTTTGATTCGCTTGAGCGTGAAGATATTCACAAAATTATTGATATTGAGCTTGCGCATCTCTTCACTCGCATTAAAGCTATGGGTTACGAACCACGTATTACAGAAAGAGCGAAAGATTATATCCTTGAAAAAGGTTGGGATGAACAATTTGGCGCCCGACCGTTAAAAAGGGCAATTCAGAAATATGTTGAAGATATTCTGGCAGAGGAAATTATACTCACAAAACTTGCTCAGGGCGACATTATCAATATCGATTTCGATCCGGAAATCAAGGATATGAAAATTATTATTGAGAAACCACCTTTAAAAGAACTTCCGGCTTCGACACTTGAATCTCCGATTGTTACGCAAACTGAGGAATAAATAATGATTTGATTAATTTTAAAGAGGACGTATTCGTAAGGATCGTCCTTTTTTTTTTGATAAAAATCCCAAAAATGGTAATGAATAAAAGTTCAGAAATGTAAGCACTTAGGGAAATAAACTGATGGATGATATACCTGCGCTTACTAAACTTTTTTTTAGTTAATGCCCTACGGGCAATCTTCTTTTTGCGGTTTTTTTTTCTGATGTTAAAGTCCTACGGACTAAAGTAGCTGATTATGAGCCTTCCATGCAATCATTTTAACAATTACTAAAGTTCATTAAACTGCACAATAACAACATATATGCCTTATTTATAATTAGATAAGTGGAAATAAAAATTTCAAAAATTTATTTTTCGCCGTCCCACTCCTTATAAAACTGATCGAGGAAGGTGAGCATAAAATCGTGTCTTTTCTCTGCCATTTCTTTTCCTGTTTGGGTATTCATCCGGTCTTTCAGCAAAAGAAGCTTTTCGTAGAAATGATTCAGCGTAGGAGCCTCACTGTTTTTATATTCTTCTTTAGATAATTGAAGATTGGGTTTAATTTCAGGATTATAAATTGTTCGCCCTTTATGACCGCCATAATTAAACGTTCGTGCAATACCTATTGCTCCTATTGCATCAAGCCTGTCAGCATCCTGAATTACATCCAGTTCCGGTGATTTAAAATTCTGAGGCAACCGCCCACCTTTAAATGAAATATTCGAAATAATTTTTTCGATATGATCAATTACCTGTGCATCAATCTTTATTGACTGTAAGAATTCTCTTGCTTTTTGTGGCCCGACCTGCTCATCGCCACCATGAAATTTCGAATCAGCAATATCGTGAAGTAAAGCACCGAGTTCAACAATGAAGATATCAACATCTTCGTGCTGAGCAATATGTTTTGCTGATTTCCACACCCTGTAAATATGCCACCAATCGTGCCCGCCTTCAGCATCAGTTAAAGTATCTTTAACAAATACGATTGTTTTTTGAATAATCTCTTGTTTATTCACGTGATTCAGAAGAAAGAAATAAATGAAAAGTACTAAATGGTGAGGGAGTATTTCTACAAATACCCCATACTATCAACGATATAGAGCAACAGCAGGCATAATGTAAAAGCAATTGCAGGGGCAATAAGCCACATAAGGAAAAATTTCCTGACTTCCGTTTTCCTGAAGATATTTTTTACGCCAAGTTTAGCTACCCCTACACCTATTATTGCTGCAACGTTCAACTGTACCAATGAAGTTGGGATTCCTTTCACTAAAGATGCGGATAGCAGAAGGCTTGCAGATACAAAAGCAATTATTCCTGCTTCAAACTTTCCGAATAGTACAATTTCTTTCCCGGTATTGTTCAGGATTTTTGTTCCGAATACTGAACTACCAATGGCGAATCCAGGAGCTACCATCAGTACAGATAGGATAACTATAAGAAAAAGTTTCTCTTCGCCCACAACCTGCAAATGGTTGGAAGTCATGGTTGCAATGGGGCCGGCAGCATTTGCTACATTATTTGAACCAATAGAAAAAGCAACATACATCGACATAAAAATGATCAGCGCATTAATCATAGCTTTCTGATTCATATTCATGGCACGCGACATAGTAAGACCTCTGCGGCGCATAGGCCGGTATATATATTTCCCAATGAGTAAACTGAAGATAAATGAAATAACCGGAAGGATAAACCAGGCTGGAATAACCTCCAGGAATATTTTATCAGCGTTAAAATTATCAAAATAGATACCTGCTGCCAGTACAGCAAGAACTGTAGATTGGCTGGTTGATTGCGGAATTCCGGATAAATTGGCAATAAGCAGGGAGATTGCCACAGCAAAAAGAATGATCGATACTACTGAGAACGTCATTAATTCAGGATTTATAAGCCCTTTACCAACCGTTTCAGCTGTCTGGCGTCCGGCAAACATGGCCCCCAGAAAAACCATTAATCCAAAAATGCCTGGTATAACACTCTTTTTCACCACATTGGCTCCATACGCCGCAGAAAATGAAGGGCCTGTGCCACTTCCACCCATATTAATTGCCAGAAATAGGGCAACAATAAATGGCACCATCAGATAAAAGTACTGTCCTGTCATAATAATAATGGTGTCTGTTTTCAAAAATTCAGATATTTATAGAATTAGCTTCTATAAATATTATGAAAAGCAAAATTAAAGTAATAATTACAATAACCAAAAGAAGGTTGTAGTAAAAAAAAGGCACTCCGGGTGGAAGTGCCTTTTATTGCAAAATGACTTTTTTAAAATTTATATGCATTATTATCTATCAACCTGTCGGCAATACGTCTGCGTGCTTCTTTAACATTAATTCCGGCAACCTGAGTCAGTTTTTCGATTGCAGCATTTAGTTTTTCCGATTCTGCGTTGTCAGCAAAAGAGTTAAATGCATCGCGAGCCGATTTGCGGACCAGGTCGGCAGTATCGTACACATACACATCGAGCATATCGCGGAAAATAGCTGCATCGCCTTTCAAACCTTCAAGTTTTTCGACTCTTAACGACAGAGATTCAGCAATGTACGTTTCCATTATCATTTCAGAAATGTTATTCATCACTTCCTGCTCTTTTACCAGTTTTTTATCGAAATACCTGGTTACGCCATGAATGGCAATAAGTATAACTTTCTTGAAATTAGCGAGATAACGACGTTTTTCTGCATAATAACTTTCATCTCCTGATTTACCCGAAGTAATCTGATCAAGATTTGAATAAAGTTGTTCTGCCGGGCCGAAAAGATCAAATTCGCCTTTTTGTGCACGTTTTATAGCCGTATCGGCAATCAGAAGCCGGTTTATTTCATTGGTTCCTTCGAAAATACGGTTTATACGCGAATCGCGGTAACCGCGTTCAACAGCCATTTCGGCTGAATATCCCATTCCTCCGTGAATCTGAACTGCTTCATCAATTACGTAATCCAACGCTTCGGAGCCATAAACTTTAAGAATGGCGGCTTCGACAGCATAGTGGCTTATGCCTTCGATAGTTGCACGGCCGTGATCCATACCCGATGCTTTATTGATAACGATCAGATCATCAATATCTTTACTTACGCGGTAGGTAGCTGATTCGGCAGCAAATGTTTTTATTGCCTGTTGCGCAATTTTATGTTTTATAGCACCGAAAGTGGAAATCAGTACACAGAATTGTTTGCGTTCATTTGCATACTTAACCGAATCGTTTATTGCTTTTTTGGCAGCTCCTATAACATTGGCACCCAATTTAATACGGCCCATATGAAGAATGCTCAATGCAATCCGGAAACCTTCGCCCTGGTGGCCAATCATATTTTCGACAGGAACTTTTACATCGTTGTAAAAGATTTGCGCAGTGGATGAACCTTTGATCCCCATTTTTTTCTCGTCGGGAGCAATAACCACACCTTCCATAGTGCGTTCAACAATAAATGCGCTGAGAATCCGGTCGTTACCTACTTTTGCAAAAACAGTCTGCAAATCAGCAAAATTGGCATTGGTAATCCACATTTTTTGTCCGTTAAGGATATAATGTGTACCATCTTCTGATAACCGTGCATTCGTTTTTCCGGCATTGGCATCGCTTCCGGCGCCGGGCTCTGTGAGGCAGTATGAACCGATCAGTTCGCCCGTTGCGAGTTTGGTAACATATTTCTGACGCTGAGCTTCGGTTCCATAATAAGCAATCGGTAAAGTTCCTATTCCACAGTGAGCCATAAATGCAACGGAAAATGAATATCCTGCACCAATAGTCTCAGCTGCAAGCATTTGAGTTACAAACGACTGTCCGAATCCACCTACATCTTCAGGCAAAGCAATACCCATTAAACCGAGTTCGCCTGATTTTTCGAGCGTTGACCTCATCAGGTTGATATCCGGACTATCGATTTTGTCCATATTCGGATATACTTCCGTTTCAAGAAAATCCTGGCAAGTCTGTGCAATCATCAACTGTTCGTCGTTGAATTCTTCAGGGATAAACACATCTTTGGCTTCAACGGTATCCACAAGGAATTCACCGCTTTTAAGTACTTTTCTGTTTTCCATTATTTAAAATCGTTGTTTATAAAATGTATTGGATTGATCTCTATGTAATTGCCCTGGGGGTAATGAAACCGGATATCTGCTTTCTCAGGATGTTTTTCCAATTCCGATAATTTAGTTAATGCTTTGAAACTAATGAAATCAGCTTAGTAAAGCAGCGAAAAACGGTCGAAAAGTACAAAATTTACATCATAAGATTTTCCATGTGTTAATAAAAATATAAGACTGTAGAATACAATTTGAACTAAAACAAAAAAGAACGCTCTTATAGTGAGCGTCCTTTCAAGTGGTTAGCTGTTTATTGGTATTAATTCCAAATAGAGGAATTCGTTAAGTGCAATTACATCTTAAAGTCGTTTATATCCTTTGGATGGCAGTTATTAATAAAGCTTACGGATGCAATGTTTTCGGCACGGCCTTTACGGATAAAGATATCAGCCGATTTTGAATATACTTCACTCCGGTTTGCATCATACAACAAAAGGTATCCGATTAATACATTGGCAGCCATTTCGACCATACGTCTTGCATGGAAGTCAAAGTATTCATTATCATTGAATTCATTAACTTTTTCAACGGTTTTGGCATATTGCTCGGTCATTTTTTCAAGTGTACCTTTTAAATATTCCAGTTCCGGTTTCACAGCTAACTTTCCTCGCTCGCGCATAGTTGCCAGAAATGCTCCGCTACCTACATTCCGGATAGCAGCTACAACCTGAAGTTGCGAAGTACCTTCGTAAATAGTAGTAATACGAGCATCGCGATAAATACGCTCGATCGGGAAATCTTTCATATAACCGGTTCCACCGAAAATCTGAATGGCATCGTAGGCTATCTGGTTACATCCTTCGCTCGAATAAAGTTTTACCAAAGGTGTGTACATATCAGCAAGTTTCTGATACATTTTGGCATCCTGACGTTCTTCCGGCTCCAGTTTGCGCTCTTTGGAAGCATGACTGTAGGCTTTGTAAATATCTACATACCTGGCAGTTTCGTAAAGTAAAGTTCGCATGGCGTCAATCTTTACCCTCATATTCGTAAGCATTTCGTAAACCGCGGCATATTTAATAATGGATTTACCAAATTGCTCACGCTCATTTGCATATTTCAAAGCTTCGCGGTAGGCAGCCTCAGCGATTCCGGCTGACTGAGAACCAACACCCAAACGAGCTGAATTCATCAGCGACATCACATATTTTATCAGTCCAAGTTTGGTATCACCAATCAGTTTGGCAGGGGCATTGCGAAAAACCAATTCGCAGGTTGGCGATCCTTTTATACCAAGTTTATTTTCGATACGGCGAACGGTTACAGCTTTATCGTTACGATCATAAACAAAAAGTGAAAGTCCGCGTGCATCAGAAGTTCCTTCTTCGGAGCGGGCTAAAACGAGTGAAATATCGGCATCTCCGTTAGTAATGAAGCGTTTAACGCCGTCAAGCATCCATTTATGCTTATGATTATCGTAGGTTGCTTTAAGCTGAACTGCCTGTAAATCAGAACCTGCATCAGGTTCGGTGAGATCCATTGCCGCTGTTGCTCCCTTATTAAAACGGGGCAAAAATTCCGCTTTAATTTCCTCAGAGCCAAATTCATGTATTGTTTCGGCACAGTCCTGAAGACCCCAGATGTTTGCAAATCCGGCATCAGCGCGCGAAACAATTTCGCC
>CAZBZA010000188.1:0-6217 GCA_964495865.1 uncultured Lentimicrobiaceae bacterium | reverse complement strand
CGCCAAAAGCGACTTTCCCGTAACTGATTTCGTCGAGCGAACATGCCAGGTTTTCCAGGTCGTTGGCAAAATAATTTTTGCCATTCATGAAAATAATATCCTTATACCTGCCACTAATGTATAGCTGCCTGTTAAGGAAAAAGCCCAGATCGCCGGTGCGGAGCCATTCGCCGGAGAAAAGCGAGGCTGTTGCTTCAGGATTTTTATAATATCCTTGTGTAACTGCAGGACCCTTAACCTGAATGTGACCTACTCTGGCTTCAGGAAGTTGTTCATCATGCTCATTAACGATACGTATTTCGATTTCTTTTAACGCCGTTCCTACCGAAGTAATTTGCCTGCCATGCCTGTGCTGGCCTGCATTTAATTCAATAGCAAAACCATCTAAATCGAGTCGGTTGCTGTCAAAAACACTTGTTACACTGTATTTCATCAAAGGCGAAAAGGCAACAGCCAGTGTAGCTTCAGCCATTCCATATACAGGCATCATTGCATTTTTAGGGAAACCATGCTTCTCAAGGGCATTTGTAAAATCATCCATAATTTTCGCCGAAATAGGCTCAGCGCCGTTAAGCAATGCCTTTACAGAGGAAAAGTTCCAGGTGTGTTCCTGATTTTTTCTTTGCAAATGCCTTAGAATGAGTGACTGGCCAAAATTCGGACTTCCTGATATTGATATTCGGGAATTGCTGATCAGGTCAAGCCATAAAGAAGGATTTTTAATAAAATCAATAGTTTCGATATGATACTGATTCGTAGCTGTTGTCAAAGGTGTGAGATGAAATCCAATTAATCCCATATCATGGTAAAGCGGCATCCAATTCCCGCCACGGTCCTCAGCAGTAAGTTCCAATCCGTTAATAATCGAATTGATATTGCTTAACAGGTTGGAATGTGTAAGCATGATTCCTTTTGGCTCACCTGTACTGCCCGACGAATATTGTATAAATGCGAGATCTTCGTCTTTTGGTATAAAATCAGGAATGCGTTTTATCCTGGGTAAATCCGAGAAAAATTTGAATTTCGTTTCCGGGATTTCTCCGTTTGAGGCAAAATATCCGGATACTATGATATCCGGTGAATCAAGCTGAGTATATACATTTTGCATTTTTTCTGCAGCTTGGCTTCTATCATTCATTGAAACCGGTGTCTGCAGAATTGTAGGCACCAGACCCGCAAAAAAACAACCCCAGATTGCTGTTATCGTTTGTCGATTTGCAAGTGTTGAAATAATTATTTTATCGCCAGGTTTATACCCCGACTCTATAAAACCACTGGCCAAAGCATATGCTTCTTCAAGGAGATCAGCATAGGTCTGAATCTCTTCAAAGCCGTTTTCGTGCAGATAATAAATCCCATGAGCTGGATATTTTTCAGCTGTGAACTGTAAACAGGCTGTTAGTGTTAGATTTTGCATTGGTAGGCCGGAGAGTTTGGGCAAAATTAAACTTTATGCCCGACAGGAAAAAATTATTGCCTCAACTGGTAATTATTGGGGAGCAGATATGAGATTCTGTATGTCATTGGTTAGCCGTACAAATTGTTCAACACTCAGTTGTTCAGCTCTTTTCCCGGCAAATTCGCCATCATAAACAGCAAGTGGTTTCAATGCATTGTGCAAGGTTTTCCGCCGTTGGTTGAAAGCAGTTTTCACCACCTGTAAAAGCATTTTTTCGCTGCAGCCAAGGTCTGTCGTGCTGTTTCGCTGTAAACGGATAACCGCCGACTGTACTTTTGGCGGTGGAATAAATACAGTTGGTTCTACAGTAAAAAGATATTCAATATCATACCATGCCTGCAGCAATACACTGAGGATTCCGTAGTCTTTCTTTCCGGGAGGTGCCGCTATCCTTACTGCGACTTCTTTCTGAAACATGCCAATGGCTTCATTTACCTGGTCGTGATTTTCGAGAACACGAAACAAAATCTGGCTCGAAATATTGTATGGAAAATTGCCGATAACTGAAAACTGCCCGGTAAAGAGACTTGCAAAATCCATTTTCAATAAATCAGCTTCTATCAGGCCTTCACCCAATTGTGGATAATTGGTGCGCAGAAATGCCGCCGACTCACGGTCAATTTCAACAGCAACAAATTTTTCGAAATTCTGCTTCAGCAGGTATTTTGTCAGTACACCTGTTCCCGGCCCGACTTCGAGCACTTGTTTTGCTGATGGCGACAGACTTTCAGCTATCCGGGCAGCTATGCTTTCATCTTTCAGAAAATGCTGACCGAGATGTTTTTTTGCTCTTACTTCGTACAATGGGGGAGGGGTTTTGAAGGGTTTGAAGGGTTTGAAGGGTTTCTGGTTTCTGGTTTCAAGTTTCAGGTTTCAATAATAAAAGGTTCCAAAGTTCAAGAGTTCAATGTTCAAGGGTTCAAAAGTTCGAGAGGATTAAGCATTTTGGATTTGCCCTTGGAATTTGGAATTTGGAATTTCGATCTTGGGACTTGGGACTTTGCACTTGGACTTTGGATCATGGTATTTGGAACTTGGTATTTGGATCTTGGAACTTGAGTCTTTGTCGCCCCTCGTCCCATCACCCCTCGCCTTGTCGCCCCTCAGAAAATTAAAGCGTTTTTTGGAATTTGGCTCTTGGAATTTGAGACTTGGAATTTGGAACTTGGGTCTTAATTAACAGGATCATTCCTCAACGCCCTGAATTGCTTACGTGCTTCAACCACATATAAGCTTCCTGGGTATTGTGTAAGTATGCTTTCGTAAAGTTTCATCGCTTTACTCTTGTCGTTTAATTTGTTTTCATATATACCTGCAAGATAAAATGTTGCATCATCAGCCAACAGGTCGTAGGGGTATTTCTCGATAATCTCTGTGTAGTATTTTGCGGCTTCGGAAAAATTTCCGTTTTTCGAATTGATTTCCGCTTTTTTAAACAATACATTATCCACTATCGAATGCATCGGGAATTTGAGACTGATCGAATCGAGCATGGCAAGTGCTTCCATGTCGCGGTTACGGAACTCAAGCAAGTCGGCATTCCCATACATGCATAAAGGTTCGGTAAGGCTGTCTTCTTCAATATTATCGCTGATCATAAGCGACAGTTCCAGCGCATCGTTGGCAATAAGTTTTGATGTAGCAGCTTTCAGTATATCAAGTTGTGCCCTGGCCCAATCGAATTCGCAGATGTAAAATGAAAGTTTCGCGTTTCGGAATTTAGCTTCATGACCCAAAGGCTCATTTTTAAAACTTTTCTCAACCTGTGAATATAGTAAGGTTGATTCCCATTGTTCGTCAGAGAATAGGTAAATATCAGCCAGTTCAAGTTTGCATTGCGCCTGGTCGGTCGGTGTTATTTTCGGAATACTGATAGCTTCTGAAAGGAGTTGAGTCGATTGTTCAATCTCGCCAAGATAGAAAGCCTGGAGATGAGCAAGATTGAGAATGAGTGGAATAGTAAACGGGTTTTTCCCTAATTCGTCGAGCAATAAGGCATATTCCTGTCTCATGAGCACAAGTTTGGTTTTATCCGGGGAAAATGAATTTTTGTATTGCCTGAATTCTGTGTTGATAAGTTCAATCCGGCTGCGCATCACCAGCTCATTATTGGCATTTTTTTTAATGATGTATTTGTACCCGTCCATAGCGGCATCAAGGCTTTCGTTGCTCACACAGAGTGCCGCGAGGTCAAAAACACGCTGACCGCTTTCGCCGTATCTTTTGTCCAGTGCTTTTGCCTGGATAAGCGCAAACGGAAAATCTTTTTGTTGAATGGAATGCCAGAGCAGAAGCTCATTGTACAATATTTCGTCAGGATTTTGTTGTGTCTTTTTTAACAAAACAGAACGGTACATATCATTTTTCGAATTATCGACATCATCGCTGAGCCAGGCCTGAAGCCGGTTTTGAACCATACTCATCTGCTGCGGATTGGTAGTGAGCAAATTCAGGTATTCGTCAATCATAAGTTCCGTGCTGCCCAGGGCTTCATACGTATATGCCAGTTCAAACGCAAATGCCGATGGTTCTTTAAGCAGTTCGCGGCCACGCAGATATGTGCGGACCATATATTCTGTTTCTCTCCGGTTGCTGAACGCATAGGTGAGATTATATATCTGCATTTTATCAGCCTGAAGATCTTTCAGACAGTTTTCATACATCTTACGGCCTTTGGCAATATCGCCCTGCATTATGTTCAGGTAACCAAGATCAACCTGGTAGCGTGGATCGTAAGGATTAAGTTTCTGCTGTTTTTTAATTGCTTTTTCGGCCTTGTCAAATTCCTTGAGTTCAAATAAAGTATTGATATAATAAAGGTAATTGAACTGGCTGGGGTTTCGGTTGAAAAGTGGTTCGAATGTTGCCAACGCTTTATCCAGCTCCCTGTTATTATAGTACTGAGCTCCAAGTTGTTCCTCCGTTTGCTGAGCCAATAGCCGCCCCGGGCAAACTGCCATGAGTAAGCCTGTTAGTATCAGCAAAAGGAAGTTGTTCAACTTCATGGGTTTAATTATTGGATTGAAGCAATTGTGCGAGCTGAGCGGGATTTGCAATATAGCTGAGCGGGATTTATATATGCTGAGCGGGATTTGCAATCCCGCTCCACGGAGTTTGGGATTTATAATCCCGATAATTACTATGGGACTTGATGTCTACAACCCGCTCCACAGAGTTCGGGATTTATAATCCCGATAATTACTATGGGGTTTGATGTCCATAATCCCATTTAATTAACAAACAATTTTGAAATTTGTAATCCACACTTCATGAAATTTGAGTTTGGAATTAGAAATCCCGACTATTTAATCCATTCAAATCCAGTGTAAGGAACCAATGCTTTAGGAATCCTGATTCCTTCCGGAGTCTGGTTATTTTCGAGCAATGCAGCAACGATACGCGGCAAAGCAAGTGCACTTCCATTTAAAGTATGTGCAAGGCGTGTTTTGCCATTGCTATCTTTAAAACGCAGTTTCATCCGGTTTGCCTGAAACGATTCAAAGTTTGATACCGAACTTACTTCGAGCCAGCGTTTCTGTGCTGCTGAAAAAACTTCGAAGTCGTAAGTAAGGGCGGAAGTGAAACTCATGTCGCCGCCACAAAGCCGCAGAACGCGGAACGGTAATTCGAGTTTACGCACAAGGCCTGCAACATGTTCGCGCATTTCTTCCAGTGCAGCATAACTATTGTCAGGATGCTGAATCTGAACTATTTCTACCTTGTCGAACTGGTGTAGGCGGTTCAATCCTCTTACGTCTTTTCCATATGAACCCGCTTCGCGTCGGAAACATTGCGAATATGCAACGTTTTTTAATGGCAGATCAGATTCTTTCAGCAAAAGGTCGCGGTATATGTTTGTTACCGGAACTTCAGCGGTTGGGATCATATAGAAATTATCAATCCCGACGTAGTACATCTGGCTATCCTTATCCGGTAACTGCCCTGTAGCATATGCCGAAGCTTCATTAACCATAAGTGGTGGCTGTATTTCGAGGTAACCAGCGTTTGCACCTTCGTTAACAAAGAAATTGATAAGCGCACGCTGCAACCTGGCACCCTGGCCTTTATAAACAGGGAACCCGGCTCCGGTAAGTTTTACCCCAAGTTCAAAATCGATAATATCGTATTTTGATGTCAGTTCCCAGTGAGGAACGGCATCTTCGGCAAGCACAGGCATTTCGCCTTCACTATAAATGGTTACATTATGTTCAGGAAGATATCCCTGCGGGGTTTCCGGGTGCGGAAGGTTTGGCAGCGTAACAAGTAGATCATTTTGTTCTTTTTGCAGCGCTTCAAGCTTTTCAGTAATTTCACGGGCGGCTATTTTAAGATCGGCTGATCGTGCTTTCAGGTCGTTTGCTTCCTGCTGGCGGCCGGCTTTAAAAAGAATTCCAACCTCGCGGGCTATTTGGTTCGATTCTGCCAGATTGTCGTCGAGCAGTTTCTGAGTTTCGCGTCTGTTTAAATCAGCCTCAAGTATCTTTTTGATGGTTTCGCGGGCATCAACTCGTTTAATTGCGAGGCGTTCAATTACAAGTTCGGTATTTTCGCGCAAAAGGGATAATTCGAGCATTTTGTAAGATCTTTATAATTAGGGTTTCAAGTTTCATGTTTCAAGTTTCTGGTTCCGAGGTTCCATATGCCGAAGTTCTGGGTTGAAAGTTCCAGGTTCCGCGTCGGTGGCTCCTGGTAATAGGCACCTGGCACTTTTTCGACTACAAAAATAAAAAATCTCCTGACTTGAACGATCAGGAGACT
>CAZBZA010000187.1:3413-6247 GCA_964495865.1 uncultured Lentimicrobiaceae bacterium | reverse complement strand
CCGAAGGCTACAATATAGGCGGTATATGGAATAATGCCGTTCATGTTGTGAAAGTAAAGGAAAACTACAAACCTTTGCTGACCATGAAAGTGAAGCTGAAACATACTGAAAGGGTTTGTCTTCGTGTGCGTGCGGGATTATCATTGGATCCGTCAACGATGGTTCCTGACCACATACTTGACTTCCCGATTTTTAATTTCCAGGGGGGCAACTACCCAATGCAGGGACCCGGAACGTCCGATACCCTTACCACAATTGAATTCGGGCTTGATATAACGCCATTGCTGAGTTATATTCCTGAAAACAAAAATGTTGCGTTCTTCCTTACTGTTGATGAAAATGATCCCTATTCGCAGGCAACCGGCAGTATTGAATCGCTTTCGGTGATCGACTACAGTGCATCTATACCGCAAAGTATTAACTGCCAGCAAACCCCGGTTGAAATAACCAACAACGATGTTTCGTTAGCCAAGGTAGTCCATTCGGTAATTAATAATAAAGTCAGGATTGCAAATCCCGCTTTGCCAGTTTTTGTTGCAGGTCAACCCTATGAAGTACAGCTTACTGCATACGGGGGGATGGCTCCTTATAACTGGTCGTTAGGATTTGATTACACAAAACTGGAAAGCAATAATCCATTGCCGGCGTTCGAAGGCGAAAAACTGCTGGCGCAACTTCCTTCGGACAGCTTAGTTGCAGTTCCGCTCGGTTTCAGCTTCCCGTTTTACGGAAAAATCTATGATACCATATTTGTAAACATTAATAACGGCTACCTTCAATTTACGAAGGATAATATTCCCTGGCCTTATTTCTCGGAGGAGAATTTGCTGTTACGGAGCTATCCGCTTATTGTCCCGCTTCTGAACAAAAATACAAGGGCGAACAACGAGAATGAAGGAGCATGGTTTCACAGCGATTCAGCCCAGGCATCATTCCGATGGAGGCTGAGTAAAAAACTGGGTGAAACTTTTTACCCCTGCGAGTTGCAGCTTAAACTTTCAGCTGACGGAAACATCACGTTCTACCGAAGCCCGGTAACAATATCTGCTTCTGAGCAATATCATTCAGGCATTTCCGATGGCACAAAACTGAACCACAATCTATCAGTCTATATCAGCGAATACGATGTAAACCATTATAATCAGTCGGTATTTATTCCCGGTAAATACCCTGATAATATGCAGTTAAGCAGCACCGGATATCTGGAATGCCTGCCAATGTCGAACATGCAAATCTATTCCATCCTCTGTAAGGTTTCGGATTACAGAAATGTGACCGACGAAAAAACGCTGGTCCTATCATCGGGTATCGTTAGTAAGCTGCGTTTTCGCGCAGGCAACGACACCATAATTGCCAACGGGGAAGAAGTGCAGGCTGACCTCACTCTTACTAACCTCACTACCAATACTTTTGCAAATATTAAATCAGAACTCCGTATCAATGACTCCTTTATTACGCTGACTGATACTATCGAGAACATAAATAGTATGGGGCCTGGAGAAGAAATCATCATTCCCGGAGCATTCGGATTTAAGGTCTCGTCTGCAGCTGAGGATGGACGTACATTTTTAACTGATCTAGAAATAATTGGAAATTTGATGCAGTGGGAAAACACCATTCCTGTTAAAATAGTTGCGCCAGGCCTTAAAAGCATTGAACTTAAAAGCAACAAACCAGGTTACGAATTACTTAAACCCGGCGAAACAGGCGGACTACAGTATCGGTTTACAAATATTGGCCATGCCCCGGCTAAAAATGCAGCAATTGAAGTTCATATTCCACACGCTGAAGCGATGCTGGTATCTTCAGGCACTCAATCCTGGAGTGAAATAACGCCTGGTCAAAAGGTTACGTTCGATTTACAGGTCAGTATTTCTGACAGTATTTTACTGGGAACCAAAATTCCGGTTGCAATCAATATATCTCTGGAAAATGAAATTGTACTCACTGATACATTGTATTTCCGGGTAGGAAAATCGCCGGTGTTGGTAATAGATATGGATATTGCTCACGAATCGGCACCTGCTATCTGGCAGAATATCAAAGACCTCGGTTACAACAGTGATTATACTTTCAATATTACCACCGATATTAATGAATACCAATCACTTTTCATCTGTCCAGGCAAATTCAGTACCAGGCATATTTTAAGTTATTCCGAAGGCCGTGTGCTCACTGATTACCTCGATCAGGGTGGTAATTTATATATCGAAAGCCCCAATTTTTGGCGCGATGACCTGAAAACCAGCCTGCAACCCCGTTTTAATATTGAGACAAAAAATAAATTCCACAAGTACGATACACTTACCGGTGGAAAAGGTTCTTTTATGGAAGGGTTTAATTTTCTGAATGCAGGCTACCAGATAAGCATGTATCATTTACTGCCGCTGGGAAATGCATTCACATTGTTTCACGACGAAGGATTTGGATGTACAATAGCAAATGATGCCGGATTATACAAAACAATTGGAAGTTTATTTGCTTTTAGCGGAACAAGTAATGCCAACGATTCATCTTCTCAGTTGATTCTGATGCAGAAATACCTCGACTTTTTTAACATCAAGCGCAATTCGGTTGGAACAAATGATCCTCAATTAGTTACACAGAATGGAAACATTGACATTTACCCGAATCCTGCTTCAGAAAGAGTGTTTCTTACTTTTAAATCCAAAGAAACATCGTCAAAAGTCAGTATTTTTAATATAAACGGAAGCCTGATCACAGAATTAAACACAACTTCCGATGGCACAGATAACTTGCATATCATTGAATGGAACCTATGCAACCAATCAGGGCAAAGAGTACCGCCGGGATTGTATTTCTGCAGAATACTT
>CAZBZA010000187.1:0-3313 GCA_964495865.1 uncultured Lentimicrobiaceae bacterium | reverse complement strand
GAACCATGCTTGACAAAGACGAAGTAAAAGAAGCGATAGTTAATGTGGCACGCCATATTTTCTCGAGGTTCGGGTTCAGGAAAACCACGATGGACGAAATAGCCATTGCAAGCCGCAAAGGCAAAAGCTCAATCTATTACTACTTTGCAAGTAAGGAAGAAATTTTTCAGGCCGTTGTCGAAAAGGAAGCATCCATTTTAAAACAGGAACTTTTAAGCGCCATAAACGAAGCCGACAGTCCGGCACAGAAACTCAAGGCACACGTTTTGGTCCGTATGCAAACGATGGAGAAACTGGCAAATTTTTACAGCGCCATTAAAGACGATTACCTGAGTCACCTGGATTTTGTGGAAAAAATCCGGAAGAAATACGACCTGGAAGAAATTCAGATGATGGAAAACATACTGAATGAAGGAGTGCAGAATAATATGTTCGAAATCAATGACACTCCTCTTGCAGCTATTGCCATTGTTACGGCTTTGAAAGGAATGGAAATTCCATTGTTTTGGGGGGTTGAAGAAAAAGATATCGAATTAAGGCTTGACAACCTGATTCAGATCCTTTTTCATGGTATAATGAAGCGATAATTTTTTTGCCCTATTTTCGACCATTTTACTTTTTTAGTCTAATTGACTAATAATCAAAATAAAAGAAGGAGGAAAGCAAAAAAAGTTACGCCATGCTAAAATCCGAAAGGAAATCCATAAGTCTGTTAACAAACAAAAGCTTAAAACCTGATTATCAATACGCATAACTCATAATTACAAGTAAAAATGAAGACAAAATTTTTAATCCTGTTAATCTCAGTCAGCTGTATAGGAATGCAGTTGCAAGCTCAATCGCTACAGCTTTCGCCGGAATTAAAAGAGCTTATTGAGCTTTCTCTTGCCAGGGACAACAAAATGGCTGAAAAAGCAATTGACAAACAGATTGCAGAGGAGCAGAAAACGGCGGTACGTTCCGCTTATCTTCCGAAAGTTGAACTGGGCGGTAAATATGTATTTGCTTATTCCTCCGTAAGTTCTGATATCGGAGAAGTGGAAGGCTTTGAAAGCATCAGCAAACTGCAGGAATTTATGCAAAACCCTGCTTTCCCGGTTATGTTTCCAAATCTGGCCGGCCTGAGCAACGAATTAATGCAACTTCAACAGCTTATGGCTCAGCAGGGTATGCAATTGCCTTCCATTGGCAACAACCTGGATGGTAATATGTACGGGAACTATTTCGGTATTGATGCCACAGCTAAAATGCTCCTTTACAGTGGTGGCCAGGTGCCGAATGTATCGAAAGCGATTTCCGAAAAAATTAAAATCCAGGATGCCATGAGCGAAAAATATGCATCGGATGCGATAGGCGAAGTTATTTTGTATTACGATCAGATTGCCCTGCTTAACCAGTCGAAATCGGTGCTTGACGAATCGGCCAAAAGGCTGGCAGCAGAAAAAAAATATGCCGTTTCGGCTCTCAACAATGGTTTTGCAACCTCATTTGATACCTTGAAGATTGCCGTTGCAAACGCCAGCCTCGAAGCGAAGATTTCGGAATACGAAAGCAAAAAGACGCTGTTGTTTCAAAAACTTTCGCAGCTTACCGGCAAACCTGCATCTTCATTCGAAAATCTGAAGCCGGAATTGCAGCCACTAATTTATGCTGACACCATTTCGGATATCAGCAACCGTGCCGAACTGCGTGCACTAAGCGCCGGTGTGGAAGCACAAAAACACATGCTCAAAGCAGAGAAATCGCATTACCTACCAAAAGTTCAGGCGCTTGCATCGGTTAGGTACGACAATATTTTTAATGCTAATGCCGACTTCAGTGCACCCTTACCGATTGATATGAATATCAATAACATTGGATTAGGACCTACTGTAATGGCAGGAGTAGGATTTAAGTGGGAGCTTTTCGATCGCTCAGGCGGATCGTCGAAAGTAAAACAGGCGGTACTGGAAATAAAAAAAGCGGAAAATTCCCGCGACGAGGCGTTTGAATTGCTGCAGCTAAACCAGGTTAAAGCCCTGACAAACTACCGTGTAAGCATTTCTCAGATAACATTTAAAGAAAAACAACGCCTGGCGGCACGTATGGCTCTTGAACTGGCGGAGAAATCATACAAGCAGGGGATGATAAATATTACTGAACGCCTGGCAACCGAAACCGAAATGCAAAATACAGAACTCGAATACCTGCAGGCCATTTTCGCCCAGCGGCAATCGGCACTTGATTGCTACAAAGCTACCGGAAAGCTGGCATTGGCAAACATCAGGTAAAACAAAGAATTTATACAGTAACAGTCGTAAAACAATCAAAAAGCATCACAATGAAAACAATAAACAAAAAACATTCAGGACTTCTTACCGCATTCCTACTCTTACTACTGGTTATTGCCGCCGTAAGCTTTATTGGCTGGATAGTGCTGAAACCTCAACCGATCGTGCTGCAAGGTCAGGCCGAAGCCAACGAAATACGTGTATCGGGCAAAGTGCCCGGAAGGATTGAAGCATTTAAAACGAGCGAGGGGATGACAGTACAAAAAGGCGACACGTTGGTATTGCTTTTCAGCCCTGAATTACAGGCAAAACTCATGCAGGCTACCTCCGCCGAAGATGCAGCTAATGCACAAAGCAGCAAAGCAATTAAAGGCGCCCGGGCCGAACAGATAGCTGGTGCTTACGAATTATGGCAGAAAGCGGAAGTCGGTGTTAAGCTTGCTGAAAAAACTTTTCACCGGGTTCAGAATATGTTTAACGAAGGAGTGGTGCCGGCTCAAAAACGTGACGAGGCTGAAGCCAGCTACCAGGCTTCCGTTGCCACCTCAAAAGCAGCAAAATCGCAGTATGATATGGCCATGAACGGTGCCGAAAACGAGGATAAACTGGCAGCTGCAGCCATGGTTAACAGGGCAAAAGGAGCTGTTTCGGAAGTTGAATCCTATATTTCGGAAACGGTGCTGCTCTCCCCTATCGATGGCGAGGTTTCGGATGTTTTTCCTAAATGTGGCGAACTCGTCGGCTCCGGTGCCCCGATCATGAACATTGTTGACCTCAGCGATATTTGGGTAGTTTTTAATATCCGCGAAGATCTGCTTTCGAACATAAAAACCGGGAAACAATTCGAAGCCACGGTTCCGGCCCTCGGAAATAAAAAAGTCATGCTTAAAGTGAATCATATCAAAGCAATGGCAAGTTATGCCACGTTTAAAGCTACCAAAACCAACGGCGGATTCGATGTTAAGTCATTCGAAGTTAAGGCTGTACCGGTTTCACCCATCGAAGGACTAAGACCCGGGATGAGTTTGATGGTTGATTATGAG
>CAZBZA010000186.1:0-6266 GCA_964495865.1 uncultured Lentimicrobiaceae bacterium | reverse complement strand
CGCCCATTGCAGATATACCGGTAATCAGTAATAAAAATAAATGTTTGCTTTTCATCATGGCAATAAAATGAATGATTTCACCAATTACAGGATTCCCCGTCAATGCAAAGATAATCCGGTGGAGAGCGCTTACAGAATAGATAAAACTATTAAAACATGGATTATCTTACTATTTTTGTAAAAAAAATAAAATGCAAAAGAAGGAAGGATTTCATGGTCAACAGATGATAGTACTCCCAAAATCAGTTATTGAAGAAGTTAAAAACAATGATCTGATTAACAGTCTATATATCACAGATATTGGCTATTACCCTCATGCTGAACATCATTTTCGCGAACGAAAGCGGGGAGCAACAGGTAACATATTAATCTATTGTGCTGCAGGGATGGGATGGTGCAAATCTTTTACTGAACAACATACTATTCAGCCACATACTGTTTGCATTATACCGGCAGGGGTACCCCACAAATACGGAGCTCATCCGCAAAAGCCATGGACAATTTACTGGATGCACCTCGAAGGGCAAACTGCCAATCGTTTAATGGGGAAAGAAGTAAAAACCTTTGATTTAAAACAAGGATCGCCGGAGGAACACATTCAAAGGATACAGGTTTTTGATGAAATTTTTCAGAATCTTGGAATTCCATACCAGAAAAAAAATCTGGAATATGCAAACTTTCTGGTATTCAGCTTTCTTACTTCCATTTTTTACAAAGATATTAAGCAATCAACAGCGGCAACTAAAGGAAAGAAGATAATAGACCGTTCGATTGAATATATGAAACAGAATCTCACTTCGAACATGCAATTGCTTGACTTTTCGAGGCAGGCCGGACTCTCGGTTTCGCAATACTCAAACCTCTTTAAAAAACATGCGTCCATGTCTCCGATGAATTTCTTCATACACCTTAAAGTACAGAGAAGCTGCCAGCTCATTGAAAATCCGTATATGAGAATAAAAGAAATTGCTTTGGAATTAGGATTTGATGATCCTCTATATTTTTCACGGGTATTCACGAAAGTGATGGGTATTTCACCACTTAGTTTCCGAAAAACTGTTCTGGGCATTTGAAAGCTTAAGTACAAAACTGAATCATACAAAATCTAAGCTTCTAAACCAATCAGATTTCTCAGGTAGGAATATCTCTTCTTCTCTGGCCCTGAATACTCCTGCCATTTTATTGATAATCCCAGAAAAAGATCAGGTATATTTTTATTTTTTCTGACTTTTTTATTCCCTCATTTGAGTTGGCACCTATGACTGAAAGGGAAAAGCTGTTCAAATAATTAAAAAAGCGGGAATCCTTTTGGAATTCCCGCTTTAAAAAATTATTTCAAAGAATGTTAGTTCACATCCCAGAAAATTTTGGTTGTCAGATTGTCATTGGCTCTTACAGCATCGTAATTAAGAGTATTATACGTACTCTCATTTGATGTATAAATCCATCTGGATGGAGGCAGAGTCTGCTTATTGGTTGCATCAGGCTGGAAAGTTAAAGCCGGAGCGTTCAAACGCCTCTGCTCTGACCAGCTTTCGTAAGGCTGAACAACACTGTAATGTATCCACTTTTGATTAGCTATCAAAGTCATTTTTGCAGCAGTTGAAGTAGCTTTATCCCAATCAATCTGAGCCATAGCAGTATAAGCTGCAATCTCAGCATCATCAGTCGGGGTTAAATCACCTGCAACGTTATCATTACTAAGGGTTCTGAAGTAATAATAATTCTTTACTGACTGTGAAATACCAGCATTGTAAGCATCTTTAGCAGCGCCATCGTTACCGGAATTGAGGTAGAATTCAGCTTTTAAGAAACTAACTTCAGCAGCATTGATAAGCATTCCCGGGAAATAATCGTTCCTGCTTAATGTTGAGCGGTTATAGATAGTTACAGTTCCGGCATCAACTAAGGATTGCTGATCATTTGACAGCATCAAAGGATCCAAACCGGCATACACACCCGGAGCATTTGCACCTGGCTCATACATAGCACGTAAACGTGGGTCAGCATTAGCAAGCATATGATCAATCATAGCTTTGCTGGCTAAGTTTCCGTTCCAGTCTTCGAGACCAGTCTGGAATTGCTGTGAGTTAATCGGTGAATTCTGGTTGGTTACATTAATCTGAATGTTATCAGCATTATCAGCAACAACAGGATAACTTGATGGGTTAGCCAATATAGCTGCGATTTCGGTAGTTGCCCTCGACTGGAAAGCGGAAGTACCTGAAACCCTGGTCAACATCCTTAAACGTAATGAATTGCAATACATTTTCCATTTGTTAATGTCGCCACCATTGATAAAGTCCTGAGTTTTGAAACCAGTTTGAATAGCAGACTGAACAGTAATTGAATTCAGTTCATCAGCAAACGCTTTCAAATCATCAAGCATCTTGGAATAAATATCCTCAGCTTTATCATATTTAGGTAAGGATGCTTCATAATCGCCTCCGTTGGTGCTTAACATGCCAGCTTCTGAGAAAGGAATATCGCCGTGTAAATCAACTAATTTCTGTGTATGGTCATACAGATAAATAGTTGCTGAAAGCATATATATCCGCTTGGCTGCCTGATCATCCGCAGGAGTAACGGCATAAACTTTTTCAAGTTCCCTGTACTGTGCCATCAGGGTGTAATAAGTTCCCCAATAAGCGTAAATACCTGCTTCACCAGGAACATACTGTCCGGATGCGTTAACCCAACCTACTGCCTGTGTGTAGCGGGTGAGGGTAGTGCGGAGTACTACAAAATAATTCCAGTAATAAGGTAATACATACTCACGATTGGAACTCAAAAAACCAGAATACTGTTTTTCGACTGTAGTAGTAGAAATTTTTGAAGGATCCGGATATGCATCCTCAAAATCTGCCTTTGTGCACGCGGTACCAACTACCAATAATGCTGCGGCTATTATTATTAATATTTTCTTCATATGAACGATTTTTTGTTTTGTTATTAACATTGAACTTAGAAACCAATTCTCAATGCACCGCCAATAGTTCTGGTTGATGGATTGGTACCAACATTGTTAACCTGCTGGAACCACCTTGAACCTGCTGTTGCTGCTTCAGAATCCATATCTTTAATTGTTCTGTAGAAATAGAACAGGTTACGACCGAATACTGTCAGTGAGATATTTTTAGCTCCGATTTTCTTAGCTACATCAACTGGCAATGCATAAGTTAAAGAAAGTTCCCTCATTTTGATGTAACTGTTCTCTACAATGTACAGTTCATAACGGCTGTAGCTATACTGAGGACCTCCCCAGTTATAAACGTTCCAGTAATAATAAGCTGAAGAAGCGATATAATCGTTCGGTGTTCCGTCAGCTTTTACACCTTCCTGTAAAATACCGTCATCATACACTTTCTCGCCATCAGGACCAGTAGCTCCATCGGTTTGAACATTAATGGTATTGCCGTTAGCATCGGTAGTTACATAATAGCTGAGGCCACCATGTTCTTTATCCATTGCTGTAGTACTGATTTCGGTAAGTCCGCGGCTTGTCATCCAGTTGAGAGCGGTAGGCATAACATAACCACCAAACCTGAAATCAACCAAAGCTTCCAAAGTAAATCCTTTGTAAGTAAAGGTGTTAATAAATCCACCTACTGCTTTTGGCATCGCATTACCTATTTTTACCATTGTATCAGCATCAACCTGGTACAATCCGTCAGGATTTACAATTTTTCCACCGTTAGCATCAAGTTTCACAGGATGTGAATAAAAATCACCCATTGGTTCACCAACTTTCGAAATCAGCTGGGCTGCATTTCCGTCATAGTCAGCGTGGAGCAATTCGTCGGAACCGGAAGCCAGTTTTTCAACTACGTTCTTATTTTTCGAGAAGTTAAGTTGAACATCCCATTTGAAATTGGTAGTCAGCACAGGTGTACCGCTTAAAGCAATTTCGATACCCGAATTCCTTAAAGTACCAATGTTAGTAAGTACTGAAGTTGCTCCGGAACTAGTTGGTATAGTCAAAGGAAGAATCTGATCCTTGATAAGGCCGTTGTAATAAGAAATATCAAATCCTAAACGGTTAACAAAGAACTTAGTTTCCAAACCGAATTCATATTCATGTTTTTCTTCAGGTCTGATAGCATCATTACCCATATTACCCGGAATAGTGGTGTAAAGTACAGGTTTGCCTCCTACTGCCTGAACACCAAGAGTATTCTGGTTGTATGCGATGTTAGCACTATACATGTCAGGATAGTTACCTACAATACCCCATGATGCGCGGAATTTACCATAACTGATAGCTGCCGGCATTGTGAATGCTTCTGAAAACACAAAACTTGAGTTTACTGATGGGTAAAAGAAGCTGTTGTTTTCAGGGTTCATAGTTGATGTGCGGTCGTTACGAAGTGTTCCTTCAATAAACAGGTAGTTTTTGTAATTACCGTTTACTGTTCCGATCACAGCATCCTTAACTATTTCATAACGGCTTGAACCACTTGAGGGTGTATTTACCGAAGCTGCAAGGTCGAACAGGTTTTCGGTACTTAAACCGTCAGTTGTTCCTCTGCTCATTGATGTTCCGGTTTCCTGCTGGCCGGTATAACCAGCCATTGCACCGATTTCAATATCCTCAGTTATTTTCTTATTGAACATAAGCATAATATCACCATAACGGATGTTGTTCTGATAGGATTCCAGACCAAAATAACCGGAAGTTCCGAATGCCAGTGGAATTTCGGAAGTATTACTGTTTTCGGTTCCACGGGCGGTATAGTCAGTAGCAATTCTACCACGAAGTTTCAACCCGTCAACAATCTGCCAGGTGTTGGTTAAGCTTCCGATTAAACGATTGCTGTTCTCAACCGAATTGTTTTCTTTTACTCTCCATACGAAATCAGCAATATCGCCTCTCATACCATTATAAATGATATTTTCGTCAGGGGTAAGACTCTGTGTACCGGCACCGGTTACATACCTGTATCCTTTGCTGGTTTTGTATTTATCCAGATACCAATCGCCATTATCAAACCGGCCCATCATACCAGCAAAGTTGTTGGTCAAACGGTCAATTGAATAAGGACGGTTTGTAACTTTCTGATTGATATAATTCACAACCATATCAACTGTGTAATTTTTACCAAGTTTAAATGAGCTGTTAAGGTTAGCAATGTTTTTAACATTTTCGGAACCTAAACTCACACCTTTATTATCCTGATGCGTAACTGAAAGCCTGACGTTCGAATTCTCATTCGCATGTGTCATTGCAACAGTTGTGCTCGAATTCAATCCGGTCTGGAAAAGATTAGAATAATTATCTTCCTGATTTTCGTAAGGCCTGATAACACCATCCCAAGACATAGTTGGCTGACCATCGAATTTAGGACCAAAGTTGATGCTATAACCAAGAATTCCTCTTGTTTCTTTAACACCATCTCCATCGGTATCATAATAGATAAAACCAGCTTCATCCTGACCTCCGTTACTTACATTTAAGGGAGCACCTGCACCTCTTTCAGTTTGATAACGTGGAAGATAAGCAATTTTGTCAGCACTATAGGTTGTGTATAAATCAACGCTCCAGCCTTTTGTGCCTTTACCGCTTTTGGTTGTGATTAACACAACGCCGTTTACAGCTTCTGAACCGTAAAGAGCAGCAGCGGAAGCACCTTTAAGAATTGAAATGTTATCAATGTCTTCTGGGTTAATATCGAGCAAACCGTTACCCCTGAGGCGCTGGTCGTTCCAATAGTTGTTATTTTGAACTTCACCGTCACGGATAGGCACACCGTCAACAACAATCAAAGGCTGATTTCGGCCTGTAATTGAGTTTACTCCGCGGATGTTAATGTTAACAGCGCTGGTAGATCCCCCCGGGGTTTGTGCGATACGCACACCTGGAGCTTTACCATAGAGAGCTGTTGCAAAACTGGTTGTTCCGGTTTTGGTAAGATCTTTGGAGTCAATAGTTGAAACTGCATATCCGAGGGCTTTTTGTTCCCTGCTGATACCAAGAGCAGTAACAACTACTTCCTGTAGTTGCTCCAACGAAGGTTCTAATTTAACGTTGATAGTAGCATCGGCTCCTACCGCAACGTCCTGGTCGGTATATCCGATAAAAGAGAATTGCAGAGTTTGACCTGCAGTCGCTTTGATTGAATAAATACCATTAAGGTCAGTTGTTGTACCAGCAGTTGTGCCTTTAACTACAACGTTAACACCTGGAATAGTAGAGCCATCTTTGGCATCAGTAACCGTTCCGGTGATTGTTTTTTGGGCTAAAACGAACTGCCATGAGCAGAACAAGA
>CAZBZA010000185.1:0-6289 GCA_964495865.1 uncultured Lentimicrobiaceae bacterium | reverse complement strand
GATCTTGATATTCCATTCGAATATCATGAGCATCCGCCTGCCCCTACCATCGAGGAAGCCATGAAATACTGGAAAGACCTGGATGCCACGCACTGCAAAAACCTGTTTTTCCGCAACCATAAAGGCAATAAACATTACCTTGTCATATTGAAGCATACCATGCAGATGGGTATTCATGAGCTGGAAAAGCAACTAAAACAAGGCAAACTGTCTTTTGCATCGGATCAGCGGATGATGAAATATCTTGGGGTTACGCCGGGATCGGTAACGCCTTTCGGACTGATAAATGACACAGAACATCATGTGCATGTTTTCCTGGATCAAAATCTGGCCGAAAGCAAAACCATCAGCTTCCATCCTTGTATAAATACAGCTTCTATCATTGTTAAATACGATGATTTTATAAAATTCCTCAATTTTACCACCAATACCTACGAGTTTATTACACTCTATAATCATACCCCGGAATCATAGTTTCAATCCTTAATCCATTTACAAACTGATGCAAAAGTCAACCATGTTCAAAACGCTTTTTCTCACTATAATTTTAGCGTTCACTCTTTTTCCAAATCTGTTATTTAGCCAGCAAGCTGAAAAACCGCTGGTAGTAATTGCTTATTATATGGGCGACGGAAGTGATATTGCAAATTATAAAACGGATCAGCTTACACATATTATTTATAGTTTCCTGCATCTGAAAGGAAACAAACTGGCTGTTGATAATTCGTCCGACAGCCTTGCAATCACCAGGCTGGTTGATTTAAAAAAAACAAATCCTAAACTGAAAATCATCCTCTCGCTGGGTGGCTGGGGAGGTTGCCCTACCTGTAGCGAAGTGTTCGACAGCGAGCAAGCACGTGATGAATTTTCGCAATCTGTATTGCAGCTTTTTAAAACTTATAATGCTGATGGCCTCGATCTCGACTGGGAATACCCGGCTCTTGAATCGGTGCCCGGTCACAAATATATGCCCGAAGACAAGCAGAATTTTACCGCGCTTGTTCAAAGCTTGCGCAAAACCGTTGGTCCTGATTACGAGTTGAGTTTTGCCGCCGGCGGATTTAAAGATTTCCTCGACCATTCCATAGAATGGAACAAAGTAATGCCGCTTCTGAATTATGTTAATATGATGACTTACGACCTTGTGAACGGAAACAGTAAACGAACAGGTCATCTCACTTCATTGTACTCAACACCCGAACAACCCGAATCCGTTGATTTTGCGGTAAGGTATCTTGATTCAATCGGAATTCCTCTGGAAAAAGTTGTAATCGGAATAACCTTTTACGCCCGTACATTCAGTGATGTGCAGGATGTGAACAACGGACTTTACCAGAAAGGAAAATTCAGCGGTTACGTTAACTACAAACATTTTGACGAGAAATTCGGTGTCAATTCAGGGTATTTGTATTACTGGGATAAAAAAGCCAGAGCACCTTACGCTTATAACAAAACGACAAAAACTTTCGCAACGTTCGATAATCTTCATTCCGTGTATCAGAAAACGAAATATGCAAAGGACAGAAAGCTGGCAGGAGTTATGTTTTGGGAACTTCGCGGCGATCTGGAATCAGGCGGGCTGCTAGATATGATTTATGAAGTGAGTAAAGATTAGTTTCGCGGGTAGTAAATTCTGATTATATTTCAAAAATCTTTCCATCCACAGCCAGTTCTGTTTCGGGGAACACAGCGCGTGCTTCATCCAGTAAAGGCTGCAAATCATCGTAACGTGCTGAATAATGTCCGATTAGCAATTTTTTAGCACCAGCTTTTAAGGCAATAGTAGCCGCCTGTCCGGTAGTGGAATGAAATTTATCAGCCGCGTTCGATTCGCGGTTATTCATAAAGGTAGTTTCGTGATACAGCACGTCGGCACCCTGAACTGTTGGTATAATATCCTCAAAATAAGCGGTATCAGAGCAAAAAGCATACGTGCGGGGAGTGGGAGGATCAATAGTGATAACCGAGTTCGGGTGAACTGATCCATCAGCATCGGTAAAATCAGCCCCGGCTTTGATTTTTGGGAGAAGGTGAACCGGAATTTTCAGTAACTCAATTACATCTCTCCGGATTTTGCGTTCGTAAGGCTTCTCGCTGAAAACAAAACCTGTTGTCGGAATGCGGTGTAGCATAGGGAAGCTGCTGACTTTTATAAGTTCATCTTCAAAGATAACTTCGGGTTTTTCGGCCTGTGTTTCGTGGAATTCGAGCGGATAAAGCAAAGTGGTCATCGATGCTTTAAGCTGCAAATCAATAATTTCTTTTAAACCGGCAGGCCCGTAAATATATAGCGGCTTGGTCCGCCCAAGAAGATGCATGGATGAAACCAGCCCGATAAGCCCGTAAAAATGATCGCCATGCAAATGGCTGATAAATATGTGTTTGATCCGCTGAAAGTGAATATGCATCCGGCGCAACGAAACCTGTGTGCCTTCGCCACAATCGATCAGGAACAATTTTTCCCCATGAGCAAGCAATTGAGCCGTTGGATTGCGCTCCGAGGTTGGTGTGGCTGAGCTGCTGCCGAGGATGGTTAGGTTGAAGGGGAGCATTATTTTTAGGGGTTGGGGTTTAGGATTTAGGGGTTTGGGGTTTGGGTAGAAATTATATTGCCTGAGTAAATTCATTCATGAGCGTTGCTGGTAATGGGCAATTTATGTAAACAATTTAACTGATTGAATGTCATTCAATTATTAGTTAGTTTGTATTGTTGGCGTCATTCCGGCTTTATTCCGGCGTTATTGGCGTTATTCCGGCGTTATTGGGTTATTTCAAAAAGTAAAAAGATCCAGCTCCCTTAATTTCGGAATTTTTTAAAATATTGTATACTATTAATCCATTCAAATCTCTCAATGCAGTTCTTTCACTCGTATTGTTTAATACCTGATACTCTTTATTTGTGATTCTTCCCTTTTCTTTAACAAACAAAACTGCTTTTATTTGCCTAACATTCAACCCAACTTTAGTGAGTTGTTCGGATGTGAAATTATCTTTAAATAACGAAACAATAAAGCCACCGTCCAATTCTTTCATTTCAGGTTCTGGAAGGTTTGCTTGTTTGCAAGTGTCAAGTATTTTAATGGTTCCCCTACCCCATGAATCAATGTAACCACCTCTGAAACAAACGTCTGCAATAATAGGATTACGTGGCCGTGATGAATGTGACCGCTTTAAAGCTTCCGAAGTTAACCCCTCAGGTAATGTACCTTCGTTCCAAATACTGATTTTATCGTCATACACGCGAATTTGAATCGGAGCACCCATATAAGTGCGATGCACCAAAGCATTTAACATCATTTCTCTAATAGCAGCAACTGGATATTCTCCTTTCTCTATGCGGTGCATTCCCTCAAATTCTATCAACCTTGTGAGAAACTTACTGTTAAGTTGATTTAATATGGATTGAAGCAATCGGATGATATTTCCCTCTTCGGATTCCTGAAATTTAATATCAGCATCATCCTTCCCGAAGCGGCCAATTTTTACAAATGTATTAGGGAAGAATTTACCCGGGTCCTTACCGAATAAAACTAAAGCAGCCCGTTTTATTTGCCCGTTTTCAGTTAACCGAAGTTTCTCAAACAATTCGGGCAAATCTAAACCTTCATTTTCGGGTAAACGGCCTGCATTTTCTGAGGCTTTTATAAAAATGCTGACCGTCTTTTCGTCAATATCATCAAAACTGGCTCCTGGCTCAACTATGTCATCCCATGTTTTGCCAGATTTCTTTAACAGAAATTCGTTTAGCGATGCTCCTGTCAATTCTTGTTTAGTGTTTCCGCTGCGATAATAATATCTGCCTCGTAACGAAATAGGAACTGAATAAGGATGTGTAACAATTTCAATAAAATGCTTTCCTGTTTCTTCGTAAAGATTAACTTCAACCAATATTCCAATGGAATTGCGGATTTTGTTTGGGATATCGTCCATCAACTTTTTGTAATCGTCAATACCCACAACATCTCCATTATCATCTTTACCAATAAAAATTACACCACCCTGGGCATTAGCAAAACCACATACCCATTTCATGTAGTCATCGTGCCAACTTAGCTTGTATTCTATGTTTTGAGTTTCAGACATCGATTATTGAACCATTAAAATTCCCGGCATATTCTTTTATTACTTGTATATGGCAACTAACAATTGAAGCAGTTCATCTTCTCTTATTGAATTCACGGTAAAAATCACATCCCATTTCCATGTTCATAAAATTGATTGTCAATACTTTATAGAAACAAGATAGTTCTGGCGGCAGGGAGTGGAATTTGGTATTAATGAGGAACGATTCAAAAAAGCGACAATTTACTATATGGAATTTGGTTTTTGGAATTATAATCTTGGAATTAGGATGTCAGATCTTTGTGCTTTCCAAATCCAGTTACCATAAAAGTTATTACAACATTAAATTAAAAGGCAAAAGTAAAAAAAATCAGGCCGGAAAAGTAAATCTTTTCCGGCCTGAAGGGTATGATAAGAATTAGGAAGATTATTTTTTATTTTCTTCTTCTTTTTTCTCCATTGAAGCTTTCAGGTTAGCAAGAGCGTCAAGATCACCGAGGGTGGTTTTTTCAAGGTTGTCCTTGATTTTTTTCACGGCGCGTTTGGTAGTCATTTCAGCGCTTTCCTCTTTCTTGTCTTCTTTTGCCCTTTCGGCAGCTTTGGTTTCCTGGTACATCTTAGCATGCGAAAGAATAATCTTTTTATTTTCTTTCGAGAATTCGATTACCTTGAAATCCTGGGCTTCATCAACCTGCAGATTGGTACCGTCTTCTTTCTGTGCATGACGTGTAGGTGCAAAACCTTCAACACCATATGGCAGAGCTACAACAACACCTTTATCCGATGAACTTACAACAGTTCCTTTATGAACTGAGCCGGTAGTGAAAATGCTTTCGAAAACATCCCATGGATTTTCTTCGAGTTGTTTGTGGCCTAAGCTCAAACGACGGTTATCAACATCAACATCAAGAACAACAACTTCGATGGTTTCGCCAATTTTGGTGAATTCAGCCGGATGTTTGATCTTTTTGCTCCACGAAAGGTCGCTGATGTGGATAAGTCCGTCAACACCTTCTTCGAGTTCAACAAAAATACCGAAATTGGTAAAGTTACGAACGGTAGCGGTGTGGCGTGAGTTTACAGGGTATTTGGCAACGATATCACTCCATGGATCTGGAATAAGCTGTTTGATACCAAGTGACATTTTGCGGTCTTCGCGGTCGAGGGTGAGAACAACTGCTTCGATCTCGTCTCCAACTTTCAGGAAGTCCTGAGCGGTGCGCAGATGCTGGCTCCACGACATTTCGGAAACGTGTATCAGACCTTCAACGCCTGGTGCAATTTCGATAAATGCGCCATAATCAGCAATAACAACTACGCGGCCAGTGATTTTGTCACCAACTTTAAGGTCGTCGCGAAGCGAATCCCATGGGTGTGCGCTGAGTTGTTTGAGACCGAGGGCAATACGTTTTTTGTTTTCGTCGAAATCGAGGATAACAACATTGATTTTCTGATCAAGCTGAACAATTTCTTCAGGATGATTGATACGTCCCCATGAAAGGTCAGTGATGTGGATAAGTCCGTCAACACCGCCGAGGTCGATAAATACACCGTAAGAGGTGATATTTTTAACGATACCTTCGAGAACCTGGCCTTTTTCGAGTTTCGAAATAATTTCGATTTTCTGAGCTTCCAGTTCGTCTTCGATAAGGGCTTTGTGCGAAACAACCACATTTTTGTATTCGTGATTGATTTTAACGATTTTGAATTCCATAACCTTCTCAACAAACTGATCGTAGTCGCGGATAGGTTTAACATCGATCTGCGATCCCGGAAGGAAGGCTTCGATGCCAAAAATATCAACAATAAGACCACCTTTGGTGCGGCATTTAACAAAACCATTGATAATTTCCTGTGTTTCGAAAGCGGTGTTAACGCGCTCCCACGAACGAAGGATACGTGCTTTTTTGTGCGAAAGCTGAAGCTGTCCGCCCATGTCTTCCTGGTTTTCAACATAAACCTCAATCTTATCGCCGATGCGAAGATCCGGGTTATAACGTACTTCCGAAACAGCAATTACGCCGTCGGATTTAAAACCAATGTTTACAACAACTTCGCGGTTGGTGAGACCAACTACAGTACCTTCAAGTACTTCGTGATCACCAATTGAGCTGAGGGTTTTGTCATAAATGTCTTCTAAACGCTTACGGTCAGCGGGAGCATATGCTTCATGTTTTTTTCCGATAGCATTCCAGTCAAATTCAACAGGTGCAACTGGCATTTCAGG
>CAZBZA010000184.1:0-6294 GCA_964495865.1 uncultured Lentimicrobiaceae bacterium | reverse complement strand
GCCACCTTCAATTTCATACGAATTTATAAATCCCGGAATCTGGTAAAAATACTCCGCATTTATTGTTGTGCGTTGTGTTATTTTTAGCCTTCCGCCAATACCAAGCGAGAGCATATCATTATGATCCTCAATTGTTCTGACCAGGTTTTTATGAATATAAGTAGGTGTAAGTTGCAGGGATAACGCATTGGAGAATTTGCGGGCAATCAGTAGCTGAGCTACATACGACATGCGCGAAGAGAAATAATTTGTTCGCGAAGTATCAGCCCATTTCATCGAATTAAGCATAGCGGCACCATAAAACGACATCGATAATGGCATGTTTCGGGCTCCGGTACTTTGCCTTAGAATTTTGGCTTTTACTGATCCATCGAAAGTTTTTTCATACGAACTTCGGCCAATTCCAACACTAAGCCAGTCGTTAATACCGTATTCAAGTCCAAGCCTGATGGTGGCAACATCCAATCCCCACATATTATAAGCTCCTGAATTTACTGCACCAAAGTTATGCTCAATTAAAAATTGAAGGGTTCCGTTTGCAGGGCTTTCAACCGACTGGCCCAAAACAAGCCGGGTAGTTTTAAAAGTTGCATAGGTATAATTAGTTTTTGGCGTTTCGTCTTTCAGCATATCCATTAAATCCTGTGCAAACAATTGTGTGCTCACGACAGAAAATAAAAAAAACAGGACGGTTATTTTCATTGGTATCATAATATTTGAGTTATAAGTAGAGGTATGTGTTTGCTGAAACTATTTAACAATCGCACTTTTGTTGAATTTAACATCGGTTCCATCAAACCCTGTACAGTATCCTTTTATTTTAACAGGCACATCTGCTGGAAGTTGTGTGGTTTCATCAGCAAATTTCTGAAGCATTTCGCAGCGAACGGATTTATCGCCGAACATGCTGTCAACTTCCATTACAAAAACGGCGTAAACCAACGAATCCGACTTGTCGGTACGGTTAAGAACACCTGAAAGTTCGATTACTTTGCCTGTGTAAAGCGAATCTGAAGTTTTCATATCCGAAGTGTAAGCTTTCCATAGTTGCTCAGCCGACATCGAAAAAGCCGGTGTGGCATTTTCGATATCATCATGCGGTTTGTTAACGTAAAATTTCCATACCAATGCAGCAACTATTAATCCTGATCCTGCAAGTATCAATGCAATACGAAGTAGTTTTTTCATGGTTTTGTGTGTTTGGTTTAATGGTTTGGTTAATTGTTTGGCATTCCCTGGTTAATCCACACATCAATTTTCGTAAGTTCACAAGCCGGAAGTTTGTTCCCGTTCTGTGGCATTTGCGAAAATCCGGATTGATGGTTTATGGCTCCCCTGATGCGCGAAATATTAGCTTTAACACTTGTGTAATTATCGGTTACTACATTCCCGGAAGGCGAACCGCTGCTATGGCACGAATTGCAATTTGCCGCAAAAACCGGTGCAACAGAATTCGAATAAGTTACATTTGATGTGTCACAGGATGTGCTGCCTGGATAAAGCTCTTCTTCGTTATCGTAATAGCAGCCGTTTAACGAAAATGCAAGTATCAGTGCTGTAAACAGCAGAAGCAAAGATGGTTTTTTCATTTAGCTAGAATTGTTTTGACAATTGTTTCGATTTCTGTTCAATTTTACCTTCAATTGAACAATACTGGAGTTCGAAAGTTTTCAATCTTGTGTAACCCTGGCTTAAATTTTGTTCTGGTTACAGTCTTTTACTTTTCCTTCGATAGAACAAAGATAATAAGATGTACTGGTTTTCGTTTGTGATAATTGTCACCACCACTAATTCCGGCCACCGTTTACTACTGCAAATGAGAAAAAATGTTAAATGACAACCACTCATTTTAGCGTTATTTCAATTACTCCTGTTTTTCTTGTAATTTTGAAAACTAATTAAATCCCCAAAAATAGCATGAAATCGTTGTCTTACCTTTTTATATTTTTCATTCTGCTACTCATTGGTACGAATGCTGAAGCTCAGTTAAAACAAAAGTCGGTTGATCCCAAGGAGACAACCCTCAAGTTTAATACGCTCATGCAACTGATTAATTATTATTATGTTGAGGAAGTTGATCAGCCTCAATTAACCGAAGATGCGATTGTTGCTGTTTTAAAAGAGCTTGACCCCCATTCCGTTTACATTTCGAAGAAAGATGTTGATAAAACCAATGAACCACTTGTCGGTAATTTCGAAGGCGTAGGTATTCAGTTCCAGATATATAAGGACACAATTCTGGTAATTTCCCCTGTTCCCGGCGGCCCGTCCGAAAAACTTGGAATCCTTGCCGGAGATAAAATCATTAAAATAAATAATGAAGACGCCTTTGGCAAAAAATTGAATAATCAATACGTTCTCGACCGTTTACGCGGACCTAAAGGGAGCAAAGTTGAAGTGGCTATTTACCGCAAAGGACGTAAGGAACTGATTGATTTCTCCATAACCCGCGATAAAATTCCATTAAACAGTATCGATGCTTCTTATATGCTTACAGGCGATATCGGGTATATCAAGCTTTCGCGTTTTGCAGCTACTTCGGCTGATGAATTTGTTGATGCTGCAAGGGATCTTCAAAAACAAGGTATGAAGAGCCTTGTTTTCGACCTGCGTGGAAATACCGGGGGATACCTCAATATCGCGTTCGACCTCGCTGATCAGTTTCTGCCTTCAGGCAAACTGGTAGTGTATACGAAAGGACTTCGTGCCCCGAAACAGGATTTTATTGCCACTTCTGATGGTACTTTCGAATCAGGTAAACTTGTGGTTTTGATTGATGAAGGTTCAGCTTCGGCTTCCGAAATTGTTGCCGGTGCCGTTCAGGATTGGGATCGTGGATTATTGCTTGGCCGCCGTTCGTTTGGGAAAGGTTTGGTGCAGCGTCCCTATATGTTGCCCGACAGTTCGATGGTGCGTATTACTACTGCCCGTTACTACACGCCTTCGGGCCGTTGCATACAGAAATCGTATGAGGATGGTAAAGAAGACTATCAGGATGAAGTGTATAACCGCTACAAACATGGCGAACTGGTTCATGCCGATAGTATCAAATTTCCTGATTCGTTAAGGTATTATACTCATAATAAGAGAGTTGTTTATGGCGGAGGTGGCGTAATGCCCGACTATTTTATCCCTCTCGATACCTCATTTATGTCCGATTATTATACTGATATTTTCCGTAAAGGTTTGCTCAATGAATTTACTGTTCAGTACATAGAGAACAAGCGAAAGGAAATGTTAGTACAATATCCCGATATCAAAGCGTTTAAGGTAGGATTTACTGATGATCAGAAATTGATGGACGAATTTATAGCTTTCGCCGAAAAAAAGGAAGTTCCACGCAACGATAAAGATCTGGAAGCTTCGGGCCTGCAAATAAAAACCGTACTTAAAGCGCTGATAGCCAGAAATCTGTTTAATATGAACGCATATTTCCAGATGGCGAGTGCCACGGACGACGAACTTATAAAAGCCATCGAAGTAATTCAAAATGATTCGATGTTTCGCAAACTGGCTTTGTCAAAGTAAATAGGGTCAACCCAATTTAACAGAATAAACGTAATATTTCTTTGCGCTCTTGCGGCAAAATAACCAACTGCAAGATCGTAAAAATGAAAGTTATTGGAATTCAGTATTCTGTAATCCGATTTTGAGATCATTTAAATTTCAGGTAAAAATATCCTTATTCCTTTGTGGTACAATTAAAATATAGCATACATTTACACATGTTTCCCTGTGTTATATGGCGAGGGAGGATGTGTGAAAATGTGTTATTTAACAAGTTGAAAACCAATTAGTAATATGGTCAGCCTGAAAACAGATTATCTTGGACTCTCACTTAAAAGCCCGCTTATTGTCGGAAGTTCCGGGCTCACAAATTCTGTCGAAAACATTATTGATTTCGAAAAGCAAGGCGCAGGAGCCGTAGTTTTGAAATCACTGTTTGAAGAACAGATCCTGAACGAGATTCATCATACAATGTCACAGTCGGAATATACCAATCAATATCCCGAAGCTCTTGATTATATCAGCAATTATAGCCGCGATAATACTCTTGACAAATACACAAAGCTGATCAGCGATTGTAAAAAAGCTGTTTCTATTCCGATTATTGCAAGTATAAATTGTGCTTCGGCCACTGAATGGATGGCTTATGCCTCGAAAATACAGAATGCCGGAGCTGATGCAATAGAACTTAATATTTACATTCTGCCCTCCGATCCCGACCGCACTTCGGCTCAAATCGAACAGGTTTGCTTTGATGTGCTGCAAGGTGTTTTACAGCATGTTTCAATACCTGTGGCGGTTAAACTGAGTCCGTATTTTGCCGGTCTGGCCGAAATTACACGAAAACTTTCCTGGGCTGGAGCCAAAGGACTTGTGTTGTTCAACAGGTTTTATTCACCCGATATCGATATCGATAAATTTAAACTTTCGGCTACACATATTTTTAGTACCCCTGAAGATTTATATCATCCGTTGCGTTGGGTTGCCCTGCTTTCGGGTAATGTAAAATGCGATATTGCTGCAAGTACCGGGGTTCACGATACAGAAGGAATGATTAAAATGCTGCTTGCTGGTGCAAAAGCAGTTGAGGTGGTGAGCACAGTTTATCAGAATGGACATGGCCGTATTGCCGAAATACTTTCCGGTTTGGAAACATGGATGGTAAAACATAATTTTGAATCACCATCCGGTTTTATCGGAAAGATGAGCTTTGAAAAAGCTGAAAATCCTGTTGCTTACGAGCGTGTTCAGTTCATGAAACATTATGCCGGAATTGAATAAATATCAATAATTTTTGTCGAGGCTTTTCTTCTTTTTATCCTTTTCGCAGAAGTGATATTTCGCAGACATATTTTTTTTTCAATTTGACTTTCATGTAGCTTTCGGCTGCTGTTAAAATCCTATCTTAGCCGCAAAAAACCGGGAAATACTATTTCGATGATGTTCCAGACTTATAAAGTTTACCTCTTTGTGGTATTATCCATGCTGTTCTGGGGATTGTCGTTTGTATGGTTTAAAATTGTGGTAAAATGGTACGAACCTGTTACTATTATTTTTCTCAGGTTGCTTCTTTCGGGGGCGCTTATGATGGGTTTCATGCTTATCACCCGTTCCTTGCAGATCATAAAGCGTAAACATCTGAAATACTTTTTATTACTGTCGTTTACACAGCCATTCTTGTATTTCCTGGGCGAAAGTTTTGGACTTAAACTGGTTTCAGCTACCGTAGCATCAGTTGTTATAGCAACCATTCCTTTATTTACTCCTTTTGCTGCGTATTATATGGTTCGTGAGCGGGTTTCGATGTCTATAATTGTCGGACTTGCCTTTTCCTTTGTTGGCATATTATTGATGCTCATCAATCCCGATTTATCTTTAAATGCTTCGCCAAAAGGTGTTTTACTCCTTTTTGTTGCTGTTTTTGCAGCTGTGGCTTATTCTGTGATAATCCGGAAAATATCACATGAATATAATCCGGTTACAATCATTACTTACCAAAACCTGGTTGGGGCGGTGTATTTTCTTCCGTTGTTCCTCATTTTTGATTTTCAGCATTTTATCACCATAAAGCCTACCCGCGAACTGGTTCTTGCAATGCTTCAACTTGCCGTTTTTGCTTCAACTCTGGCATACGTATTTTACATCATTGCGATAAAAGAAATTGGTGTTATAAAAGCCAATATTTTCACCAACCTGATACCTGTTTTTACCGGGTTGTTCTCCTTTATTATCCTCGACGAAAAGTTTACCTGGATTAAAATCATTGGAATACTGCTGGTTTTATGTGGGGTAATAGTGTCGCAATTTCAGAGGATCAGCCAGATTATGATTAACAGAAGCAGTCGGAAACGATTCGAAGCAGGCACATTAAAATAGACTGTAAATAATTGATTTACTGATTTATTCACACAAAGTAACACATACAAAAGCAAATTAATACAAACAATATGAAAATTCTTGTTTTAGGCGCTGGATTGGTCGGAGGACCTATGGCTATTGATCTGGCAAGGAATGGCGAATTTGAAGTTACATCCGCCGATCTTAGCAGCGAAGCGCTTTCGCGCCTTACTGATATTGCTGGTATAAAAACGATGCAGGCTGATCTCGATAATGCTGAAACACTTAAATCAATAGTTCAGGAACATGATCTGGTAATCAGCGCTGTTCCCGGGTTTATGGGGTTCCGCACACTCGAAAGAATAATTGAGTGCGGTAAAAATGTTGTGGATATTGCATTCTTTCCCGAAGATATGTTCCTGCTCGATGCGAAAGCCCGCGAAATGAACG
>CAZBZA010000183.1:0-6308 GCA_964495865.1 uncultured Lentimicrobiaceae bacterium | reverse complement strand
AACAATTGAATGACCACCAAATCTTCTAAAACCCTCAAACCTCTCAACCCTCAACCACGAATGACCATTGAATGACCACTAACACTTCTCAAACGCTAAAACCTCTCAACCCTCAACCACGAATGACCACCCGTATCACTTACATCCTCTCAATCTTCTCGTACTTCTCAAAATCTTTCCGTAATTCCCTTACAATTCATTCACCTATTATTTGTACTTTTGCACTTCAATTTGAGAACTTACAACACATTTAAAAATCAATATATTATGACAAAAATTAAAGTTGGTATCAATGGTTTTGGTCGCATCGGCCGCCTTGTTTTCCGCGCATCAATTCTTCGCGACGATATCGATGTTGTAGCTATCAACGATCTGATCGACGCAAACTACATGGCTTATATGCTGAAGTACGATACTGTTCACGGACAGTTCAAAGGTACTGTTGAAGTAAAAGACGGCCACCTGGTTGTAAACGGACAAACCATCCGCGTTACTGCATGTAAAAACCCTGCCGAAATTAAATGGTCGGATGTTGGCGCTGATTACGTAGCTGAATGTACCGGTTTATTCCTTACCGAGGACACATGCAAAGCTCATATCGATGGCGGCGCTAAACGTGTTATCATGTCGGCTCCTTCGAAAGATGAAACACCAATGTTCGTTTATGGTGTTAACCATACTGAATATGCAGGACAACAATTTGTTAGTAATGCATCGTGTACGACCAACTGCCTGGCTCCGCTGGTTAAAGTTATTAATGACAATTTTGGTATTGTCGAAGGTCTTATGACTACCGTTCATGCTACCACTGCAACACAGAAAACAGTTGACGGCCCTTCGGCTAAAGACTGGCGTGGCGGACGTGCTGCTGCCGGCAACATCATTCCTTCATCAACCGGTGCTGCAAAAGCTGCTGCAAAAGTTATCCCTGCTATGAAAGGCAAACTTACCGGTATGTCGTTCCGCGTTCCAACTCTTGATGTATCAGTTGTTGACCTTACCTGCCGCCTCGAAAAAGCTACCAGCTATGACGAAATAAAAGCTGCTGTTAAAGCTGCTGCTGATGGCCCGATGAAAGGTGTTCTCGGATATACCGAAGAAGCTGTTGTTTCGAGCGATTTTATCGGCGATTCACGCACTTCGATTTTCGATGCCGAAGCCGGTATCATGCTGAACCCAAATTTTGTAAAACTCGTTTCGTGGTACGATAACGAATGGGGTTACTCATGCAAAGTACTTGATATGATTGCACATATGGCTACTGTTAAGTAGAATATCAATCCATAAATAAAAACAGAGCTGCTTTAGGGCGGCTCTTTTTTTTGTATCCTTCCACTCCGTTTAAATCGTACGAAATGCGGCAGAAAAACGTCAGACTATATTAATGGATAACTGTTATACTTCCTCTCAATGTTCGTTTCACAGTTCCATTTAAAGTAAGCTCATAAACATCGCACACATAATAATACACTCCGTCGCTTACGTCCTGGTTTGTACCCTGCAGCTTTCCGTCCCATTTGATTTGCGGATCCTGGGTAGTAAAAATCAGGTTTCCCCAGCGGTTAACAATCCGAATATCTATCTTTTCGACTGATGTATACGGAAACGGAACAAAAAAGTCGTTTAGTTCATCGCCGTTTGGCGTAAACACATTGGGTAAACGGTATGTACCGCAAACATCACTGTCAACACAAACCGTATCGCTCATAACACTCAGGTTTCCAACAGAATCAACAGCAACAATGGAATAACATCCGGCTATAGAAGTCAGGTTCAAGTGGGTGTAAGTCAAGGCCTGTGTCGAATCGAGAATTACCATATCCTTCGCCTGCGGCGGCAGGTAATAAATAAGGTAATTTACAATATCATAAGAACAACCGGGGTCAATGTTTTCCCAGGTTAACACGTTACGAAAAAATTCGCAGTCAGTTTGTACGTTTAGTTCTGGCGGACAAGGTCTTTCGTTGTCAACGGGAACGCCGCAAGTTTCCTGCGAAAAATTAATCAGCGGATCAGTTATCCCGTCAGTACCATAAGTTCCGATTGCCTTTACCTTGTAGCAATAGGATTTTCCGTTCACCAGGTTATTATCAATATAAAAAGGTATGATTGATGTTGCGATTGAATCGAATTGCTGCGAAATTTCGTTCAGCCTGTAGATAACAAACTGTTCATTGGTCCAGGGTACAATAGTGTTAATATTGATACGTAATTTTTTATCGCCGGGCGATAGTGTCAGAAATACAGAAGAAGCTTTTTGCGAAGGCCCAATCATAAAACGCAGTCCGGGAGTATCATTATAAAGATCAATCCTGTAATTTGTACCCTGATCGATGGTATTCAGCGGTTCGTCAATGTAAATGGTATCGTTGAGCGACGAAAGCGAATCCAGTAAGTTAAATGAAGTTCCGTTCAAATCATCGGACCTGTATATCAAATACTTATATGGTCCGGGAGCCTGAACAACATCAATCTCTGTCGGTTTCGACCATGCAACATAAACGCGTCCGTCAGCAGTTCCTGTTTTTTCGACACTGATATTTGTAATAACCGGAACATCTTTTTTAAGCTGAGCACAAGCTTCGTTGGACGCATAGCTCAGGGCTCCGTCAGGGTAAAATGCTACTACCATGTAGCAGTACTCTATTCCTCTCGATAAGTCATTATCTGTAAAAACAATATCCTTAGTATTAATTGTTGCAATAAGTCTGTAGCCGGTATAAGCCGGTACACCTGTTTCGCAATAACCCGGAATATAACCTACAAAGCCATTCCTCCTGTAAACCTGGTATCCTGTTATATTGGGGCAACGGTTCTCATCCCATTTTAACTGAATTGTATTCCCCAGGGCTGTTGCAGTAAGGTTTTCAGGTGCCGGGCCAACTACGGTAATATTCATGCTTTTCAGATCGAAAAGGTTTACAGGTTTATCATCGTCAACCGCTTTAAAATAAACCTGGTACGGGTTTTTCCTCACATGCGCACAGGTTGTTTCCCATCTAAAAAGGCCTTCGCTGTATCCTGCAGTGGTATCCTCGAGATTTATAAATTCAGCAGGATTGATGATTTCGAATGGAGCACCGGCAGCAGTAAGTGTAATATAGTTTTTGTCAGCATCAGAAGCATAAACTCCAAACTGTAGAGTATCTCCGGCTTCAACGCAGGTATCATTAATGGGTTCAATAACCGGGGGATTGTTATCGCAGGTTACAATTGTAATCTGCATATCACGCGTCATATAGCCAATCTTCAATCCATTACGCCATTCTTCAATCAGAAATGCAATGTTGTACTCACCCTGCATTTTCGGATCCTCCCAGATAATTTCGCCGGTTAAAGGATTCATTGTAAATGAACTCCCCACATTGGTACCAACCTGATTAGGAAGTACAAAACCAGGAACATTTTCTCCTCCGGCTCCCCTGCATTTGGTTAACCTGAATGTAAGGCTATCGCCGTCAGGATCAAACGCTCCGGGGTTATGTAAAAAAGTTTTATCAACACATCCCTGATCTACAGGCGGCAAAAGCAGTTGCGGTGATGAATTAGCTCCTATAAAAGGGTTTATGGTTAATTGTGTTTCCAGAAAAAAAGGCACTTCCACAGAGTTAGGAATATTTTGTATTCCATAATTGCGGTTTGGGTCTTCGAGCGAAATTTTATACGTAGCAGCTCCGGGGAAAGTATGTACGCCAACATAAAGATTCTTTTTGAGGTCGGGACCGATAATCTCACCAAAATATCCCAGGCCTGTTTGTTGACCATTACTCCTTGGTAATACATTACTTGTATTATCGCCCCAGTTAATTTCCAGTTCATAGCGGTCGGCAGGACTGGGAGCATAGGTATAGGTGATAATTGTTACTTCATAAGTAAGACCTGAAATATATTTAAACGAAATTTCTCCTGCACGTTCATGTGTGGCCCACACCGGGCTGGCAAACCAGATAAATAAAAAAAGCAGGATGAGGTATTTCTTCATAAAATAAGGAGTTCATCAGGTACATTGCCACAAGTTTACATTACACTGTGACTTCGCACTCCAAAAGTACAAATTATCTATGCTACAAAAACTATTTTAATGCTTTTGTTTGACATACAACAAATGAAGGAATTGCACTTGGGCTGAACATCAGCGATAAGAATTTAATATTCAATTGCTTGGGAGGGTATGATAATCTCATTTTTATACATTGTCGGGAAACAGAAATCATGCAGAAGAAAATCAGCGTTCTCCAAACTAACTTATAATTCAGGGATATAACCTGGCATCCTGTTTAATACTAAATCAAATTAAGATCCAGCCCTTTACAGTAGTAACAGCTTTTTTTATAATTTTACACAGTTCATAGAGGAAGGTAAGTGTATGTATGCCATAGATCCGCAGAAGGAGAAAAAAGAAATAGTAAAACGATACCGGGCTCTAATGCGTGCCTGGAATGCCAACAAGGGTATTCTACAAAATAACCAGGTACGTAAGGCTTTTATTATGGCTTCACAGGCTCATAATACTATGCGCAGGCGTACAGGCGAACCTTACATTTATCATCCGCTGGAAGTAGCCCGGATAGTAGCCGGCGAAATCGGGCTTGGCGAAACTGCTATTATCAGCGCTCTTCTTCACGATGTTGTTGAAGATAATCCTGATTATAGTATCGATATGATCAGGCAGAATTTTGGCGATAAAGTTGCATATATAGTTGATGGTCTTACGAAAATCAAAGACGGGTACGAACGGCTCGAATCAACGGCCCAGGTGGAAAGTATAAAAAAAATGCTTTTAACGCTGAGCGACGATGTAAGGGTTATCCTTATAAAACTGGCCGACCGTTTGCATAACATGCGTACACTCGATTCGATGCCAGCATCAAAACAACAGAATATTGCTGCCGAAACTTTATATCTCTATTCACCATTGGCTCACCGCCTTGGTTTGTATGTAATTAAAAGCGAACTCGAAGATCTGGCACTCAAGTACAACGAACCCGAAATATACCGTACTATCTCTTTAAAACTTCAGGAAACTGAAACGGAGCGAACGCGCTTTATTCAAAAATTCATTTTCCCGATCAAAAAATCAATGGCTTCCCAAGGTATTGTTTTTGAAATTGACACCCGGGCCAAATCGGTATATTCTATTTATAAGAAGATGCAATTGAAGGAAATTCCTTTCGAGGAAGTTTATGATTTATTTGCTGTACGCATAATCATTGATTCACCCCCTGATCAGGAGAAAATTGATTGCTGGCGGGTTTATTCCCTTATAACTGATAATTATAATCCAAAACAAAACCGTTTACGCGACTGGATTTCTACACCTAAAGCTAATGGTTACGAATCGCTGCACACCACTGTTATGAGCCCTACCGGACAATGGGTCGAAGTTCAGATACGCACGCGAAGAATGCATGAAATAGCTGAACGCGGATATGCAGCGCATTGGAAATACAAACAACAGATTGACAAAGACAAGGCACAGGAATCGGGCCTCGACGACTGGCTCGAAGAAGTGCGCAAAATCCTGAAATCGCCTGATGCGAATACGCTTAACTTTCTCGACGACATCAAACTTACCCTTTTTAGCGACGAGGTTTTTGTGTGGACTCCCAAAGGTCACCTCAAATCACTGCCATCGGGCAGCACTGTACTCGATTTCGCATATCTTGTTCATACCGAACTGGGCAACCATTGCATAGGGGTAAAAGTAAACAGGAACCTTGTTCCTTTAAACCAGCAACTCCGCAGTGGCGACCAGGTGGAGGTTATAGCATCAAAAAAGAGTTCGCCCAAAGAAGAATGGCTCGAATATGCCATAACCCCGCGGGCAAGGTTCAGTATTAAGGAAGCTCTGAAGGAACAGCGAAAAGTGCAGGCTACCGAAGGAAGGATAAAACTGGAAGAAGCCTTCAGAAAGTTTGATATTAAATTCAGCAAAAGCAACCTTAGCCGCTTTTGCGACTATCTCGGATTTACCAGTCCCGTTGATTTGTATTACAAAGTTTATCTCGACGAGATTCCGGAGGAAAAAATTTCGGAATTCAGCCATATTGACCAACACGAACCAAGCTCTGCGTCAACATCGGAGAAAAAAGATTCTAAAAAGGACATGCCTTTGCCCGCTTCAAAGTTTAAGGCAAAACAATCGGTTGTTTACGACATCGACGATTTAAATTTTGGTATCGCCACTTGCTGTCATCCCCTGCCCGGCGACGAAATTATTGCATATACCCCCGACGGGGAGCATTGGGCTGTTCACCGCACCAATTGCAACGATGCAATCGAACTTATGGCACGCTCAGCCAACAGGG
>CAZBZA010000182.1:0-6333 GCA_964495865.1 uncultured Lentimicrobiaceae bacterium | reverse complement strand
TTAATCAATTCTCTTACAAAGCCGTAGCTTCATATGTAATTATTTATAATTTTGCCTTCGGTCCGAAATGACTTTAATTAATCTCTCCTAACCCGATTATTACTATGAAGAGAATGACCCTTAACGCTTCTAAAGCGCTGATAATTACCTTTTTGCTTAATCTATTTGTGGGGCTTTCTGCTTTTTCACAACTGCAGGAACCCGTAAAATGGTCGTTTAAAACGAACAGGATCAACGATTCGATTGCCGAATTGCAGTTTATCGCAAAAATAGATATGACCTGGCATCTTTATTCGATGGAAGTGCCGCCCGATGGTCCAAGGCCTACCCTATTTCTTATCGATAAGCCAAAAGGATTCCAGTTGGTTGGCAAAGTTAAAGAGCCTAAACCCAAGGAAGAGTTTGATGAGATGTTCGAAATGAATGTCAAATATTTTGCATCTGAAGCTATATTTACCCAAAAAATAAAGATTCAAAGCAACAAACCGATAAAAGTTACCGGTGAAATCGAATTTCAGGCCTGTGATGATAAAAGCTGCATTTTCGATGTTAAACCATTCAGTTTTGAGCTGGAAGGATCTAAAACATTTTCGGTGGCTGTGGCTGCTGCGATTCCTGATACTACCCCGACCGAATCAGCTGACACTATAGAAAGTGCTGTTACTGATACAATTTCGTCGACAACCAGTGTGGATGTTGCAGGGCCTGTTGACGACGGCAAAACGCCCCTGTGGATGTTCTTCCTCCTTGCTTTTGGTGCCGGCTTGATAGCTATCCTCACACCCTGCGTTTTCCCAATGATTCCGATGACGGTTTCCTATTTTATGAAATCGGGCAAACAGGGCAAAGTACAGGCTTCTATTTACGGACTCTCAATTATTGCCATCTATACTCTCTTCGGAACGGTGGTTGCGGTGCTTTTTGGCGCCGAATTCAGTAACTGGATCAGTACACACTGGATTCCGAATGTGCTGTTCTTCCTCATCTTTGTGATTTTTGCAGCTTCCTTTTTCGGATATTTCGAAATTACACTGCCTAACTGGCTGGTAAACAAATCAGTATCAGCCGAAGACAAAGGAGGAACAATAGGAACGCTGTTTATGGCGCTTACCCTGGTTTTGGTCTCTTTCAGTTGCACGGGACCTATTGTAGGAACAATCCTTGTCGAATCAGTTGGCGGACAAATACTTAAACCCATTATCGGAATGCTGGGATTCTCTCTTGCATTCGCTATACCTTTTACACTTTTCGCCCTATTCCCTCAATGGCTTAATAAAATGCCAAAATCCGGCGGCTGGCTCAATACAGTAAAAGTTGTGCTTGGATTTATAGAGCTTGCGTTTGCATTGAAATTCCTTAATATCCCCGATCAAACCTACCACTGGGGAATACTTGACCGCGAAATATACCTCGGTTTCTGGATTGTGATTTTTACCATGATGGGATTCTATTTACTCGGAAAAATCAAATTCCCGCACGACAGCGATTATCCTGTAGTAAGATCATTTCCAAGGCTCATGCTGATTATTGCAACTTTTACTTTTGTAATTTATCTCATTCCTGGCCTGTGGGGTGCACCTTTAAAAGGTATTTCCGGATGGCTGCCTCCAATGGAAACACAGGATTTTGATGTAACTGCTATTGTTCGCGAAAATGCCGGTAGCGGAGGCGCCGAAAACAAAGGTAATATTGCTGAGACACCGAAATATCTAAATACACCACTTAAACTTCCGCTTGGGTTGAAAGGTTATTTTGACTATGATGAAGCACTTAAAGCGTCGAAGGCCTTAAAAAAACCTGTTTTTGTTGATTTTACAGGACACGGCTGTACCAATTGCCGTGAAATGGAAAACCGTGTATGGAGCGATCCGCAAGTGCTGAAACGACTGCGTGAAAATTTCGTTTTGGTTGCACTGTATGTTGATGACAAAAAAATTGAGATGCCGGAAAACGAATGGTACACCAATAAAGCCGGCCGACAGGTGAAACTGCTAGGCCGCAAAAACACTGAAATCCAAATCGAAAAGTTTGGTACCAATGCACAACCTTATTATTTAGTTCTCGATGGTGATGGTAATTCGCTGGTGCCACCTCATGCTTATGATCTGAATATAGAAACGTACATCAAATTCCTCGATGATGGAGTTGCAGCTTACAATAAAAAGATGGGTATAAAATAAAATCAGTCTTGATTTTTCACAAAAACCGGTTATAAATTTCTATAACCGGTTTTTTTATTGCATTGATTTTCAAAATGATGATTGAACCTAAATTTTTATTTTGTTGAATACTAAAAAAATAATCAATAAAAAGAATGATTATGGCACGGCCTTTGCAAGTTACTTAATAACAAAACGTCCAAACCCTATATTAATAAAGGGTTAAATTAATAACAACACTAATTTTTACTGCCATGAAAACGATATCACTTTTTCTGCTCCTTTCGATGGTAACTGTAATGAGTGCACAGGCACACAAACACAATAACAGGCATAACAATGCCAGGGTAACCATCTCGATTCAGACTTTCTACGATGAACTTTCCCCTTATGGTGACTGGGTATACACTTCTGATTTTGGATATGTCTGGCGCCCTTACTTCGAACACCCTGATGCATTCAGGCCCTATTCGTCAAACGGGCACTGGGTTAATACCGATTTCGGCTGGACCTGGGTTTCTGACTATGATTGGGGATGGGCAACTTTCCACTATGGCCGCTGGTCCTTCGACAACTACCTCGGATGGATGTGGGTTCCCGGTTACGAATGGGCACCTGCATGGGTAACATGGGGAAACTACGGCGACTATTACGGATGGGCTCCGATGGGACCAAACATCTATGTAAGTGTCAACTCCAACTGGTATGCTCCCGATCCATGGTGGACATTTGTTCCCCGCCGTCACTTCTGCGCAACCAACTGGAATCATTACATCTACGACCGCCCGGTTCAGGTAACAAACATCACCTACATTACCAATGTTTACAACAATAACAATTACAATTCGAACAATAACTCCTGGTACTACGGCCCACGTGTAAGCGAAGTTGAAAGATACAGCAGCACCAAGGTTCGCCGAATGGAAGTAGTTGACAGCCACAGAGCTGATAACACAGGCATACGCAACGAAAGGCTTAATGTTTACCGCCCTGAAGTTGATAACAGCCGCAGAGACTCGCGCCCTACTGAATACCGCAATGCTGAACAGGCCAGAAAAGACAGACGCGTTCAGCCCACCAACGCCCGCACCAATGATCCTGGTGTTAACCGTACCCGCGAAAACAGGACTGAAGTTCGTAACTCAACCATGAAAAGTGACTCACGCAATACAATAAACAAAGGAACAAGGGTTGAACCCCGGTCAACAACTCAGACTCAGTCAAACAGGACTACCGATGTAAGAAAAGACACGAGATCAACTCCCCGCGCTACTCCACAAACAGAACCACGAACAACTCCTTCGAACAGGGAAATAAAATCGGAGCCACGCACTGCACCAAGGCAATCAAACCCAACTTACACTTCACAACCTTCGGAAAGAAGCAGGAAAGAGTCAACAGAGGCAATGAGAAGTTCCAGGACAACTGAAAGAGCTAATACCACTCCAACCCCTGCTAAAATTGAAAACAGAACAAGCAGGCAAGCTTCAACTACTCCACAGGCTCGTGAACAGAAATCACAAAATCCAGCTTCCACAGTACGCACAACGTCAGCAAATTCTGAAACAAAAGCACGTGTTAAAGAAGATGTAAAACAGGCATCAGGCAGAATGGAGACCACTAAAAATGAAAGAAGTTCGTCAGCTAATCCTTCTCGCAGGTAACTGCATGACTCAAATAACCGCCAACGGTTGCAGGATTTCTTCTGCAACCGTTTTTTTATGCCGGCTTTCCAACACTTTGGGCTAAATATTCACAAATTGCAAATTGAATTTCTCACTCAAAATTTCCAGCCTAAATTTCCATCCTCTTTAAAGATGGTATTTTACATATATTTGTAACATAAAACGAAGAGCGATCTTCCGGAACATTTTCGAAAGCCAGTTAAAACAAATTAACATTTAAAGTTAACCTATGAGTTGGGGCTATTTACACATGATAATTAACCACTTCCCTATCGTTGGCGCGATTATCGGAAGCATGTTAATTATAGCCGGCTTAATTTTTAAAAATGATGGAGTTAAATTAAGCGGACTAGGTACAATTGTTTTTGCTGCTGTAACAGCTGTAATTGCTTACCTAACCGGCGATTCAGCCGAAAATGCGGTGCAAAACCTGCCCGAAATACCCGAAAGCCTGATAAACCGTCACGAGGATATTGCAACCATAAGCATGTACCTGATGATTCCGTCAGGTTTATTGGCGTCATTGACACTTTACAGCATCTGGAAAAAAGAAAAATCAGTTATATTTTTATTGATCATAACACTTGTTTTTTCTGTAATAAGTTCAGCGGCGATGGTATTTACCGGACATACCGGCGGGCAGATCAGGCATTCGGAATTCAGAAGCAATGCTTCAGAACAGTATATAATTGACCATCAAAATAAAGCAGCTGACAAGGATGAATAACCTAAAGTCTTTAGTTTAGCCGCAATACTGATTTTTAGATTTCAACTGATTAAAGAAACTATACCTATATGAAACAAAAATTTACATTTTCCGTGCTCCTGATCGTTCTGGCTTTTGCCGGATTCGCACAGGTTTTTTCGCCTGTTGATGCAGGAATGACAAGCGTTGGCCGCAGTTCAGTTGCATGGGGCGATTACGATAACGATGGCGACCTTGATGCACTTATTACCGGCGATCATGGAAGCGGTCCTTATGTTGCCGCGGTTTACAGGAACGATGCAGGAGAATTCACCAACATAAACGCCGGGTTAACAGGAATTTACAACAGTGCCGTCGCCTGGGGCGATTACGATAATGATGGAGATCTTGACATTATAGCCGTTGGAAGGAACAGCAGCAATTCGAAAACATTTATTTACCAGAATACGAACGGAGCTTTTGTGCAGAAGGAAGGTTTACTTCCCGATATAGGTTCGGATGGCGCTGTTGCCTGGGGCGATTATGACGGCGACAATGACCTGGATATTCTGTTAGCGGGTGCTTATACCTGCCGGATTTTAAACAATAATTCCGGCGTTTTCACTGATATTAATGCCGGTCTGCCTGGTGTTACAAACTGTTGGGTCGACTGGGGCGATTTTGATAACGATGGCGACCTCGATGTTTTCGTTATGGGCGATCTTGGCGGGATAATGTCTTCTGCAATTTACAGTAATAATTCAGGTGTTTTCATTGAAATGCCGCAGGCCGGGATTACACCTTTAGCCGGTGGCTCCGCATCATGGTCCGATTTCGATCACGACCGTGACCTTGATTTGCTTATTACCGGATTTAACGAGTACCTCGAACCTCAAACAACCATATTCAGCAACCTCGGCAATATGGAATTCATGGATGTTTACCCTGGTTTGATCGGTGCTTCCTTAGGCACTGCTGCATGGGGCGATTACGACAACGACGGAAAGACAGATATTCTGCTCACTGGTCAGAATGCAGGTTGTGGAATTCTTTCGAGCATGGTTTATCATAATGATGGGAATTCGATATTTACTGATATTAATGCCCCGCTCGATGGCGCCGAAAGAGGTTCAGCCGCCTGGGGCGATTTTGAAAATGACGGCGACCTCGATTTGCTGATAACCGGAGTAAGGGGTGACGGAACACCCGGTACGCGCCTGTATAAAAACGATGCCGGCACTAATCAATATTCTGTTAATCAGCCGCCTTCAGCTCCTGATGGATTAAGTATGTATATCGACGGGCACACTGTTTACCTCGGCTGGCTCGATGCCTCCGACGATCATACGCCACAAAAAGGAATTACTTATAACCTTCGTATAGGAACTTTTGAAGGCGGACAGGATGTAATGCCATCCATGTCAAATGTAAACACAGGCCGGCGCCTGATGCCACAAGCCGGAAATATGGGCAACAATACCGATTGGATCGTTAATCTTCCTGATGGAAATTATTTCTGGAGCGTACAGGCGATTGATCATTCCTTTGCTGCATCTGCGTTTTCGTGGGAACAAACTTTTACAATATTGAACGTTAATGTTGAAGAGCAAAAACTACTGCCTGCAACGATCACTCAACCTGGTATTGACCAGCTTCTTGTTACGCTGCCCTTCCAGGGCAAGGCAAAAATTCAGGTCACTGATATCAAGGGTTTAAGCATGGTAAGTGCGGAATTTGAAAACGAAATCTTACTCTCTTCAACCAACTGGGCAAAAGGAATTTACATCGTAAAAATCAGTTTGCC
>CAZBZA010000181.1:1864-6337 GCA_964495865.1 uncultured Lentimicrobiaceae bacterium | reverse complement strand
AGCAGGATGCCCGCAAAAACAAAGTTGGCTTATGGAGCCAGCCAAACCCCGAAGCCCCCTGGGATTTCAGGCATAAGAAATAGGGGAAAGGCGGAAACAGGTTGCCAAAAAGTGTTGCCCGGTATACATCTGCGCTAACAAGAAACTAATTTCATGGATTTGTATGATGGTAGTTTTTGCTTTGCATTGACTGTAAATTTTTAACTGTAAGAAAACTACATCCGGAAAATTTATTGCCGATATTTGTATTACGTTTCTACAAAACCGAACCAGCTTAATGGACTGAGTTCTCAATTTAAAAGCAATAAAACATGGGTTATTATATTGATTTAGAAAAGATAACACTCGACGACTATAGCAATAAATTAATATCAGCATATCTGCCGCCCAGCAGAATGATGCTTAAAGAAAAGTGTGACGAAAGATTCGGTTACTTTAAAAATATCGGGATTAAAAATGTTAAAGAGTTGCTTCAGTTACTCAAAAAGAAAGATAAGTTTGCTGAATTACAGAAACTTGACTTATTTTCGGGCGACTACCTCATAATTTTGCTGCGGGAGTTGAACAGCACACTTCCAAAACCAAATAAGATTGCTGATTTTGCAGGAATTTCGAAGGAAACTGTGAGTAAACTTGATCAAATCGGGATTACAAATACTGAGAAACTGTACGATCGGATTGTAAGCAGTGATAAAAGACATGACCTCGCACTTTCAACAGGAATAAAGGATTCAGATATTTTAGAATTAAGCTGTTTGACAGATTTATCAAGAATAAAATGGGTTGGCGTTGCATTTGCCCGGATGCTATACGACCTGGGAATTGATACCGCTGAAAAAGCATCAAAATCTGATCCTGTTGATTTACATTTCAGGATAAATCAGTTGAATAAATCGAAGGATATTTTTAAAGGGCAGATCGGACTAAATGATATTAAAATATTTATCGATGCGGCAAAAGAAATTCCTTTTGAAATAGAATACTGAAACATGAAAAAACGCAACGACTATATCAACTGGAGTCTTTTGGAGTATATTTGAAGTCTTGTTACCCGAATTTCCATTCCCTCTTTCCGGAAGCCATAACCCTCAGTACTCATTTATAGAAACGAAATGAAAAGCACACTGTTTTTAGTACTGATCTTTATTTTCGCTCATCATTTTGGCTTAGCACAGAGGGAAAACATCATGTCAGACAAACTTTTAATTGTACTGGATATTCAGGAATACTATACAAACAAAGCCCTGCCGGAAGCCACTGCTCAAAATTTAATTGATTCTGTCAATTATGTAATCGGCCAAACAAGTCCGGAAAATGTAATTTTTATTAAGAGCATTCACAAAGTATTAAATCTATCCTTTTCCTCTCCTTTTGTATTTGTTTCTCATGATACTGCTGCTATGCGTTTCGACAAAAGAATAAACCTGGTAAATGATCATATCTTCACGAAAGAGGAATCCAACATATTTGCAGTAAAAGCACTCAACGACTACATTGAACAGAATAATACCAAAGAAATTATTATAATTGGTCTTATGGCCGAACAATGTGTAAATAAATCATTACTTGCAGGCGAAGAACTGGGTTATTCCATGTATGCGATTCCGGAAGCTATTGCTGGAAAATCTATACGAAGTAAAGATAAAGTGATGAAAAAGTTAGCTGAAAAGGGAGTTAAAATAATACCTGTGAATTCTTTGAAAAATGAAAAAGTAAAACCCTGAAATAAATTCCCCGAAGCGGAATTGGCAACTGTTTTGCCTCTTCAAAAAACCTTTTAGCCACAGAATAAGCAGATCACTTTGATTTAAACTGCAGAAAGCAGTTTTTAAAATGAAACCGGCACAATGATAACAACCAAACTCACTCTTCACGATATCTTACCTCTCACTTGCTCGCGAACCGGAACCTGCTGCCACGGTAAAAGTGTGCTGCTTAATCCATGGGAGCTTTTATGCCTGGCCAGGGAGAAAAAAATTACTCCACGCGAATTCCGTGATCTGTATTGCGAGTTTGGAGGAATTCGTTTAAAATTTAACGGTTCCATTGGCTGGAAGAATCAACAGGCATGCAGCCAGTATATGGCTGATTTCGGATGCAGCGTTCATTTGGGCCGACCGCTATCCTGCCGCTTGTATCCGCTTGGCCGCCAGATACAAAGTGAGGAAGTTCATTACATGTACGAGGGGAATGAATTCCCCTGCCTTGAAGGCTGCAGCGAAGTTTCCGCTTTGCCGCAACTAACGGTAGGCGAATATCTGAAAGGCCAGGCAACCGGGCAGTTCGAAAAGGCACAGGATGCGTATTTAGAAGTGATGCAAAACCTGGCTGACATTGCCTTTGAGCTGCTACTGGATACCGGCCTGGCCGAATCGGGTGATACCAAAACACTGCCGCTATGGCGAAAAATGGGCAGCGAACCTCCGCAGGAATTGACCGACAGGATTGGCCCCGATTGGCTGGATTGCCTGATGCTCCCCGAAATTACAGATTACCTGGAAGACCCGATTTCATTTGCACGAAAACACAACGATTTACTCCAGGCAAAAGCGCAGCAACAATTTGGAACTATACAAACGAACCAGGAATTACATGAAGCTTCTGTTTTGATAATGGGAGTAGCCCTGCACCTGGCCCGCGGCATTGGCGCGAACCCCGAAACTTTGGTTGATCACTGGGTAGCAACAGCGAGGGAGAATGGGGCGAAGGGTTAGGATTGGCTTTTAAATTGGCTTATCGTAAAATAATATCAGAAAGTGGAAATTCGTATATTAGCATCATATATCTGTAAAGGACTTAGGTACTTTTGTGACTCGTTAAGCTGTCTCTTGAGTCCCTGAGGTCCCTAAAACCCAAAAAACCATGCCCGAAAACCCCGAAGGCTTTATTCCAAAACACGGTGGTTACCGAAATTTGCTCACTTTTCAGAAATCGGAGATAATTTATGATGGTACGGTATACTTCTGCAATCGTTTTTTTGGTAAGTATGACCGAACCAAAGATCAAATGATACAGGCAGCGCGATCGGGTAAGCAAAATATTGCTGAAGCCAGTATGGCATCGGGTACATCAAAGGAAACAGAGATTAAACTCACTAATGTGGCCAGAGCCAGCCTGGAAGAATTGCTGATTGACTATCAGGATTATCTGAGGACGAATAAATTACATGAATGGGAAAAAGAAAGCAGGTTGGTAGTCAGGCTCCGGGAATTGAACAAAACGCCCAATGCAACTTACGAAACTTTTAAGCGTGGTATTGAAAATGAGAACCCCGAAATCTGCGCTAATGTTATGATAGGGCTAATAAAAGTTACCGGATATTTATTGAGCCAACAGTTAAAAACGCTTGAATCCGCATTTATAAACGAAGGTGGATTGCGTGAGCGTATGACTGCTGCAAGAATTAACAAACGGAATAAAGGCATATAATTGTGAAGTCCCCGTGCGCACCAGTTCTCTCTAAAGAACTATCTTTACTTTCAGTATTGCCTCATTCAAATACTTATCCTATATGAGAAATTTTCTTGTTATTATCGCTATTTTTTTCGATCTGATTTCCTTTTCTCAGAACACCCGGCAGACTTCAGATTATCGTATTTTCGAAGCAGCAGACATCCGGCAAAACATCCAGGCTGACAGTTTCGTTTTCTTCACTTCTCCTTTGCGGCCAAACCAAAACTCGCAAATATTTAACCTCAAAGATCATGTACTTTGCTTCTTTGATTTTCACATGGATGTTTACTTCAAAAAAGATAAATATTGGAAAATATTTACATTGTCAGATGGATACATCCCGCTTAATAAGTTTGAAAAGCACTGGCAGGAGTACCAGGATTATTTTGTCATTACCGATGATTATAACCTCAATTATTATCTCGACAGTACGAAAATGGTAAATATTTTTAATGTCAGGACTTCGGAACTATCCGCGCTTACGGTGCCTGAATATCTTGAAAAAAGTACATTATGGAAACCAGCAATTCTTACCGAATATCCTGATTCATGGTATACAGAACCATACAATTACCATTATATACGTTACAGAAATAAAGAGAATGGTCAGTCGCTGACGCTGTCAGCATATCATGAGGTTGACTATGCATATTTCTTAATGGAATCATCCGAAACAGGATATACTGTCATGGCAAATCAAAATAACGTAAGGGTATCGAAAGATGAAAAAGAGACTTACGACCTCTTCCCTTTTGCCTTACGCCCTGAAATAAATATTCAACATATTTGCCTCAATGACAACAAGCTTTGCATCGTGTATGATACGATACTGGAATATTATGACCTCACTACCAGTGATTTGATTAAAAGGCTACCGGTTGACTATAATATTGAGCATGCAATAGTAATTTCAAAGAATTTGTTTTACAGCAGGCAGAATGTCTTATACCATTATGATTTGGAAGAACAGGCTATGGTTGACACTCTGATTTTTTCCAGCTATATAGGAGGACTTTTTGA
>CAZBZA010000181.1:0-1764 GCA_964495865.1 uncultured Lentimicrobiaceae bacterium | reverse complement strand
GCATTCCCCTTAAATTAGATTCACTCATTCAGACATATGCAAGATTTAAGTTTGAAAATGGACGGCTAATTGTAATTTCCGAAAAGGAATTTTTCATCTTTGAACTGACTCAAACTGCCCCACAGGAATTCATGCAAGTTTATAGTTATTCACTTCCTTTAAGAAATGTTGAATATAATCAGCCTAATGTATTTGCAAAAATTAATAATGAGCCATTTGGAGAGGAAATCATGAATGTTTCCTGTTCAGGTTCAACCATATGGCTTTCAACTGGAGAAGGGCTTTTCTCCTTTACTAAACAATCAGGCCATAAAAGCCATTTCCTTCCCCAGGCTTTACTTAGAGCCGGAACTGAAATGATAGTTACAGATGAGGCAATTTATAGCACGGGACATGGTAACTCAGGATTTTCATGGCCATGGTCAAAGATAGACAGGAAGAATTACCACCTAAGTTGTTATGACGACAACCAAAGCAGGGCCTATGCAGGATCATTCAGTAATAAGGGCAGCGAAATTATTTATGGAACAAAAAAGGGATTATACCGGATTGATCCTGTTACAAAGGAAGGAAATTTGATTGAGACCAGCGGCCCTGTTCATGTTACAGCATTTTATGGGGAAAAATATCTTATTGCCGGAAGTAAATCCATTTCCAGTATAGATAAAAACGGGAGAACTGAAAATCTGGTAACTTATGATCCGCCTTCTGAAAATTCGAACGAGCAGAATCGGACAATTATCCTGGAGCCTGATGGTTCAGGTGTTTGGTTTGCTTATGATAAATTTAATCATCCTAATCTTCTGTCAAATTATGACACAGTAAGCAAAAAGTTAAAGAGTTTTTTACTTGATAGCTATCCTCGCCGGATTATTCCTGGTCAGGATCACACCATGATCCTCACACAGAAAAGACTTTGTGTGTATGATCACAAGAAAGTTGTTATGAAAGTTATTGGGGAATTTAAAGATGACATCTATATCTCTGATGCTATTAAATATGAGGGAAAATTGTTTATCACTAGCACTCGTGGCGTATACAGGATTGATCCTTTGACTATGACAAGCGAAATCTATAATTTAAACCTCGGATATTATTACCCTGAAATTATCCGGCAGCACGACAGTATGTTTTTCATATCTATTGGCGGAAATCTTGCCCAATATCACGAGAAATATTTCCAGAGACTTTTCCGGCATGAGGACGATCCTATTTTACAATTAAAAAAATGTGAGATGCTTGTTCTGCCGCATAATTATGATGCTGATATCTATATTGGTAATGAATATGATATGATAAGGCTCAGTTTTGACCTTAAAAGTGACCTGGCTAAACTTAAGGATATGCCTTTCAATGATGCTAAAGTAGAATTTTTCCTTGGCAACAAGAAAATTATACAGTTCGGCCAGTATCCATTCAACTTTCTGCTTACTTTGAATGCACTTAGTGTTGATTTAGAAACAGGAGAAATTCCGGCAGGAAACAATGAACTACAGCTTCGCTGTTCAGTGCCTGGCTCAAACAACATTATACTAAAGTCATGGCAGGTTTGGAAAGCATTCTGACCTGTTCGCACAAGTCTTTTTTAGACACATACCTTGTTCGCGCGTCTTATTTTCTGACGCGTGAGGCCCCTTCAACCAATCTTTCAATTTTTTTTGATATAACAAATATCCTTCTTTCGCACCCGCCTTATTTCAGATAAATGAAGCCATCACCAAAATTTCAATCCCACCATAACCCCAACATTCCTACCTTCGCCTA
>CAZBZA010000180.1:0-6379 GCA_964495865.1 uncultured Lentimicrobiaceae bacterium | reverse complement strand
GTGGTTTCATTATTGGCGGCGGAATTACTAAATTCAGCCCTTCATGGGATGCATTTCTTATAAAATTTAATTCATGTGCTGAAATTGAATGGTGCAAAGTATTACTCACACTGGATAATTATGATTTAAGCTGGAGGATCAAACAAACTCCGGAAGGGGATTTTATCTTGCTTGGAGCGTATTTTGTAACCAATCCTGAATCAAACATTTCGCTGTTTAAGTTCAACACAAATGGTGAACTAATCTGGCACCAATTTTATCCTTTTGAGTACTATTATAGTGAAGATCAACCTAAAGACCTGTTAGTGGATTATGATGGGTATTTGGTTACATCTACACGTTATGCGCCTGATACTGGAACAACTTCGCCACAAGTATCAAGAAGTTACTTTGTAAAAACAGATACTGCAGGCAACAAATTATGGGATTTAACCTATGGGACAGAAAATCAATATTACAGCTACCCATGGGCAACAACAAAAAATAGCAATGGTAAATATTACCACTCTTCCACCCATTCGCCCCCATCAGGCGAAAATCCTGCGTTGGTTTGGGTAGGCCACGATGGATTAACCTCTGGATATCAAGATATTTTTCAAATGAACAACTTCTACTTCAGCGGATTCTCAACAATAACTATGGAGGATGATGCAAATATTATTCTTGTTGGTGCTTTGGTTGATAACCAGGGCATTACAAACTGGAAAATTATTAAAATTGACACGACAGGTTATCTCTTGGACTCAGCTTCGGTAGCGTTTGTAAATAGCTCTTATACTTCAACAACAAAGACTTTCGACAATAAATTTATTACAGTCGGCAACGATGCACCAAATGGGAACTTTAATATAGTAGCGTTTAAAGTCAACTCCGACCTGGAATACGACAGCATCTACACCCAACCCTTTACCTATGACAGCCTGTGCCCGCATCCTATTGTAAGCGATACCATTGATCCCAATTGTGATAATGTAATTGTAAGTGTAGATGAGCCTTTCAAAAAGCCTGAAACCACGCAGCTCAAAGTTTACCCTAACCCTACAGACAATATTATAACCATTGAATTGCCTAAATATCTTATTGTGACCAATAACAGTGGCAATATACCGGCCACTACTGTTTATCACCAGTGGTCGTCAGCCACGCTACAGGCTATTGATTTGCAGGGCAAAACCGTGTTGCAGCAGGAAGTAGCCAACACCGGCTTACCTTTGCATTTGGATGTTTCAAGGCTGCCGGCGGGAATGTACCAGTTCAGGTTGGTGTACCAGGGGAAACAGGTGGCGGGGAGTAAGGTGGTGGTAAAATGATAGAAAAAATGAATAGAAGCGAAATAATTACTGGTAATAGAAAGTATTGCGCGCATTCTTTACAAACGCGCACGTTGAGCTGATTAATGTTTATTATCTGTTTGTAATGTTGGTTATGATTGGTGACCGGCTGATTTAAAAGCCATTTCACTTTATAATTTCTTTGCTGATGAGCCAGGCTAATCTGGCATAGATATTACTAAGGCAAACATTTTATTTGCTGATCAACATCTTCTAAATCGGCAATTTGAATTTCATCACCACTTCACCTGTCTGGCGGTTCACTTCAATAGTTTGCTGGTCAATACCCAAATCCTTTCCGGTTGACATTTTAAACAGCCCGGCTAAAAATTGCATTCCACTATTCATAACCTGCTCTATTTCAGCAGTTTTTGCCTCAGCAACTGACTGTGGCTCACTAACAACCGCTTGTTCTTCGATATCAGTGGGTTCACTCACAAGAATATCTGTGATAGGTTCGTCAGCAAGAGCAAGACCAATATCATCAGTGAGGATTTCACCTGTTTCGGGTATCACATTTAATTCGTAATCTGTTTCATTTTCAACAATAGGTATCGAATCTAATTCAGTTATAAATGATTCAAGTTGCTCAATAAACTGAGAACGGCCTTTTGACGAAAAATCAACAAAGTTGGTCCGGTTTGATGAATCGAGTACACCATCAAAAAGACTTTGTTTTACCAGCAAGCCCGATGCTATTTGTTCTTCAATTGATCGGCGGGTGATGAAATTATAGATTGTAAGTGTGCCGCTTTTTTGGCCGATACGGTCAATGCGGCCAATTCGCTGGTTTTTCTTGGCGGGATTCCAGGGCAGTTCGAAATTAATAAGCGTATCAGCCATCTGTAAATTCAATCCTGAACCACCAGCTTCGGTTGAAAGGAAAATTTTACATTGCGCATTAGTTTCAAATTTTCGAATAAGCTCACCACGCATTTTTACAGGCACAGTTCCATTGAGTTCAGCAAATCCAATATTGTTTTCACGAAGCATCTGCCCGATGAGTTTATGAACCTTTACCCATTCAGAAAAGATGATGATTTTACTATCAGAGTTTTTCACATCCAGCTTTTCGAGAAGCATGTATTTTAGCTCCTCTAACTTGGGGGATTCGTTGGTTTGGTCATCGATCAGATATGTTGAATCGCACACCATACGCATACTCGAAAGCAATAACTGCAGTTTTTGCAGGTCGTAAGGTGTCAGGAATTTTTTGCGCAATATGCTTGCCAATCCTTTTGCGTATGAACTATGGTAATCAGATTGTAATGGTGAAAGGTTAAACGGTACATTCATTTGCACCACATTTGGCAGCTGATCCAGAACCTTTCGCTTTTCGCGACGTATCAGTATGCTTTCGAGACGTTTATTCAGTTTTTGCAAATCATAATACCCATTTATTTTGTTATGCTTTTCAGGGTCAAACAAGCAATGTTGATAAGAGAATTCCCACAATGGGCCGAAAAAGTTTGGCTGTATGGCATTTATGATGGAATAAATATCAATCAGGCGATTTTCGATAGGAGTTCCGGTAATTACAAGCACATGTTTAAACTTTAACTTGCTGATGGAAGAAGCCGTTTTGGTTTCAAAATTTTTAATCCTCTGCGCTTCGTCCAATATCACGAAATCGAACCCTGCTTTGGACAATGCAATACGGTCGCGGAGCACGGTTTCATAATTCACAATATAGAAAAAGTGATCCGATTGCCGGTATATTTTTTCCCTTTCATCGGGCATTCCATCCACTACCAATGCTTTTTCGCTGGTAAATTTTTCAATTTCCTTCTTCCACTGTTCTTTGAGCGATGCAGGGGTTACCACAAGTGTTTTGCTGAAACCAAATACTTTCTTTTTCACAATGGCTGTTCCTATGGCTTGAAGTGTTTTCCCCAAACCCATTTCATCGGCGATAATGGCAGCTTTGCGGAAAGAAGCAAATTCAATACCTTCCTGTTGGTAGGGATACAAATCGGTACTCAGAACCGAAAAGTCTATTTTTTGCTCGCGTCTCAGGTATTCAAGTACCTCGGCCTCGAAAGCATTTTCCACTTTTTCTGATACTTCGGGACGGATCCGGAAACTATTGAACATGGATGCTTCCTTAATAAATTCGAGGAATGCCTGACATTGGCTGTCCTCAATATACTTTTCGCAACCAAAAAACTTCGTGATAAGCTCCTGTTCTTCCAATGGCAATTCATTTTGATAAAACCAGGTGATTTTATAATCGTTCAACGGATCGCAAAAAATCTCAATAAAAGGAAATTTTTTACTCATCGAATTAAACAATGACATATTTTCTTTCAACATCTTGAATGCAAACATAATATGCTTGGTTGTGCCAAGTTTGTTAAGCCGCGAATCCATGCTGTCGCTGTAACCGGTTTCATTTTCAAAATCGCGCAGAAAAATGCGGTATTTTACCCCATTCTCGTTAGTAAGAATATGGTCACCATATATATTAGCCGCCCACTTGATTTGGTAATTGGCACTATCAGCTTTTTGCCTGCGCTCGGCAAGCACACGCTTGATCATGCCATTGCGGGTGTATTTTTTATGCTCATCCGGCATTTTGGGATCCAAAAACTGCATTTCATATTGAACCTGAAGCAGACAGGCATAGGTGTAGCTATCCCATACTGCAGGCTTGTCAGCAATGAAAGGAATTACTTTCTCATCCTCAATTTTAACTGAAACATCATGATAAATCCCATTGAATTGTGTATCAACAATTAGTTCAAACTTGTGCGACGACTGGGTTAAAATCTGGCAATCGTTGTTATTGAAAATGATTTCGCCTTTATCCAATTCACTTCCCGGAAGCGATGATTGAAGACTAGAGATGGCTTTTGCAATGCAGGTTTTTGTTTCCATAATACAATGAGAAATGTGACTTGATTTAAATTTCAAAAATACGGTTTTACCAATCATTCTTTTAAAAAAAATATGCACTCAGGTATAACGAGATGAAATATTTCAATTTAGGCAATACCTCACTTTTGCCCGGATAATTCTATCATATCATTTCCTGCGAAATCAAAAAAAAAATATTTCCTATCATATTTAATATATTCTATCTGTTTATAAATAAAATGTTTACTTTTAAGCAAGTATTAATAACGATCAAAATTTATCTAACATGAACTCAATCGACCCCGAATTGAACAAAATGTATTTCCCTTCAAAAGAGGTAATTAAAAAAGCTATCATAAAAGATTATGATTCACTCTATAAACATTCCATCGAAAACCGTGAAGAGTTCTGGGCTACTGAAGCTAAACGCCTCGATTGGTATAAAAAATGGGATAAAGTGCTGGACGACAGCGAAAAACCTTTCTACAAATGGTTTACAGGGGGGCAGATTAATATTGTACACAATGCGCTCGACAGGCATCAGAAAAATGCAACGCGTAATAAAATGGCCATCATTTGGGAAGGTGAACCAGGCGATGTACGTACTTTTTCGTACCACGCCCTCAACCGCGAGGTTACCAAATTTTCGAATGTACTGCGTGCCATGGGTGCTAAAAAAGGTGAGGTGGTAACCATTTACATGCCTCAGATTCCGGAACTGGTAATTTCGATGCTTGCCTGTGCCAAGATTGGTGCTGTTCACAGTGTGGTTTATGGTGGATACAGCGTTGAAGCACTTGCCGAACGAATTGAAGATGCGAAAAGCAGAATTCTGATCACAGCCGATGGTGGTTTCAGGCGGGGAAAACCAACTCAACTGAAAACCATTGCCAACGAAGCTATGCAACGATCAGCGACTATCGAAGTTTGCATCGCTGTGAAACGTACCGGCGAAGAATGCTACATGGAAAACGACCGTGACTTTTGGTATCATGATTTGATGGGAATGCCTCTGGCAACTACCAAATGTTGTACTGAAAAAACAAGTTCGGAAGATCCCTTATTTATCCTATACACCTCAGGTACAACAGGCAAGCCTAAAGGATTAGTTCATACTCATGGCGGTTACGCTGTTTATACCGCAACCACCCACAAATATGTTTTCGATATAAAACCCGAGGACCGCTGGTGGTGCGCTGCTGATCCGGGCTGGATAACCGGTCACAGTTACATTGTATATGGCCCGCTGATTAACGGAGCTACTATCATGATGTACGAAGGAGCGCCTAATCACCCGTACCCGAACCGCTGGTGGTCGATGATTGAAAAATACGGTATAAATATTCTTTACACCTCTCCTACTGCTATCCGCGGATTAATGCGTTTCGGTTCATCGTGGGCCGACCGTCACGACCTGAGTTCATTACGGTTACTTGGATCCGTAGGCGAACCCATAAATCCGGAAGCTTGGAAATGGTATTACGAGGTTATCGGTAAAAGCCGCTGCCCGATTATGGATACCTGGTGGCAAACAGAAACAGGTGGTTTTATGATTACGCCTCTGCCAATAACGCCCCTTAAACCAGGATCAGCCACAAAACCATTTTTCGGAAATGAAATGGCAATCGTTAATGATCACGGAGAAGAAGTGAAAGCCGGGGAAGAAGGCAACCTCGTTATTCAGAATCCCTGGCCAGGCATGGCTCGAACCATTCTTGGCGACCCTGACAGGTATATAGAAAAATATTGGGAAAAATATGCAAAACAAGGCTGGTATCTTGCCGGTGACTCAGCGCGCAAAGACGATGATGGCTACTACTGGATCATCGGACGCATCGACGATGTGATAAAAGTTAGCGGATACAGGCTAGGCTCAGCTGAAATTGAAAGTGCCCTGGTCAGTCACCCGATGGTTACCGAAGCAGCCGCTGTTGCACTTCCCGATGAATTACACGGAAATATTATTCACTGCACCGTGATATTGAGGCAAGGCTCTGCTCCCAGCCCGGCTTTAGCCGAGGAACTTAAAACACACGTTGCCAAAGAAATAGGACCAATTGCCAGGCCCGCTTTTGTTGAATTTGCCGAATCACTTCCCAAAACACGTTCAGGAAAAATTATGCGCAGGGTAATTAAAGCAAGGGCTTTGGGGCAGGATACAGGTGATTTAACGGCGTTGGAGGAATAGTGAA
>CAZBZA010000179.1:0-6414 GCA_964495865.1 uncultured Lentimicrobiaceae bacterium | reverse complement strand
TAGGAGACGATGAGATTGTAAGACAGGGCGAAGGGGTTACAAGGCGAATTGCAGCAGTTAGCCTCGAAGATTAAAAAGGAAGTTTTATCTATGATAATCTCATCAAAACCATTTTTTCTTTTTCATATACACGTACATCCCCAGCCCCATTGCACCCATGCCAGTCAATACAGCAGGATAACCGAATTTATAATGCAGTTCGGGCATAAATGCAAAATTCATTCCATAAATGCTGGAAACCAGTGTCATAGGAATTATTATAGTGGAAACCAGTGTGAGGGTTTTCATTATGCTATTCATTCGATTGGCATTATTTGCCATTAAAAGATCCATCATTGATGCAATCATATCGCGGAAACTATCAATCGATTGTGTTAAAAATGAAAGATGGTCGGATACATCACTCAGGTACTGCCTGGTGTACTCGCTTATCAGGTCGGATTGTTCGCGGGTGAGAAACCTGACTTCTTCATTCAACGGATTTACTGTTTTACGAAGTATCATAAGGTTTTTCTTTAACCGGAGAAATGCATGCGAGAGTTCATCCGGCGGATTATCAATCAATAGTTTTTCCAGGTCTTCGATCTGGTCTTCCGTATGGTCGAGTAATACATAATAATTATCAACAATATGGTCGATAAGCAGGTAACACAGGTAATCTTCCTGTCGGAAACGGCCTTTCCCTTTACCCGCCTTAAGTCGTTCGATAATTGACGAAAATATCATATTCCCGTTTTCCTCAAAAGAGATAAGAATATTGGGGCCTAAAAACAGGCTGATATGTTCCGATTCAATCTTGTCGTTTTCGCCCCAGGTCAGGTTTTTCATAGTGACGAACAGATTATTGTCAATATCCTGGACCTTAGGCATTTGATTGACATTAAAAATATCTTCGAAAATCAACGGATGAATCCCGAAATGATCAGCAAGTTGTTGCAGACCTTCAGTTTGGGTAATACCTTTTATAATTATCCAGTTGGTTGCCGTTTTTCCCTGTAATTTTATTGCTTTATCAAGAGATATATTTTCGTGAACATCAAAGTTCTCATCGTCATAAACGAGCATGCTAATAACAGTTTCACCGGTTTTATCGCCGGTATATACCGGACTGCCGGGTGGCAACCCCGATTTTTTGCTGAGATGTTTAGGCTTCATACCTATAAACTTTTATGAGTTCGCACAAATATAATCAAAAGCGTTCTTTTTACCGGATTTGAATGCTTCCTAAATCAGATGCAAAACCTGCTTGTGAGTTCAACAGATATTGATTGGTGTTGTGAAAAATTGAATTCTGCACTGGAATATTTAATGAAAAATGGTATAAGCAAGCCCGATACCAAAGGTTTCCCTGAATTGGATTATTTCGGAAAATTTGCCCGTATTTTCAACAACAATTGCTTTATCGTCATAAATTAGAATAGTTGAAATATTTACCGAAATATACTTATTTACTTTCATCAGAATATTGTTTTCCCAGCTAACAATCATTTTCTCCGGTTTGTTCCGGTAATTGCTAAAAATATCGAGTTTCGACATCAGGTTTACATTTTTCATGATGTCTCTTTTAAAAATGGCATTTATTGATCCTCCTACCTGCCACAAAGTGGTATTGTCGCTGAAAATACCGTAAGCCCCTTCCTTCCGGTGGGTAAGGGACGTATCAGTTACAACGGTTAGCCGGGCACCAACCGGTGAAACAAAAACAGAAAAATAGTTTACAGGCTTATAATTCATTCCTATCGAAAGCTGAAAATAGCCGGGTGCCATAAACCGTGAAATATGCACCGAATCATTAGGGTAAGCAAAGCCTTCGTCGAATTGAGATTTAAATTCGAAAAACCCGGTATAATCCCAATTCTTCCATGCGTAAATTCCGCCTTTTGTAAGGAAATTTATTTTGTCGTCAGTTTTGCGTAAGTTGGTGATACTTTGCTGTTTTGCAACACCATATGCAATTCCAAGGTAGTTGTTCCACGACAAATTTTTCTTTTGATAATCTTTATAAATATTGAGCATAAAGTTTGTTGAATAGGATGTTTTTTCGCCACCCTTTACCCAGTTTACAAGTAATGTTTGCGAAAAACCCAGTGCCGATTCATACTTCGATTTCCAATAGGTAGTATCTTCCTTAGGCTTTTCAGCCTGAGCAGAAAATGCAATGAAAGCAAGCAAAAATATTATGGTTATTCTTCTCATCCTACGCGACCATTTGTACTTCCAAAGGTATAATCTTACCTTAACCTGACCAACTAATTAGTATATTATTTAGGAAGTTTTATTACTTAGTGATAAAAATAACAAATCTGATGCTGAATTTAAAATAGATTGACTATTGAAAACTACAGATTGTAATTTTATTTATATAACAAAAAAAAGCCGGCTTTATTATGGCCGGGTTTCAATTTTGCATTTTATTCTATTGAACTACCAGTTTTTTTGTTTGAACAAACTTACCTGACTGTAACCGGTAATAGTAAACTCCGCTTTTCAACTCATTTGCATTAAATACTACTTCATAATTCCCGGCAGGTTTATCTTCGTCTACCAAAGTAGCTATTTCAGTTCCTAGAATGGAATAGATTTTCAAAGTTGTAGTTGCTGACGCTGGCAATGAGTAATTTATTGTTGTTGAAGCAGAAAAAGGATTTGGATTATTTTGCTCAAGCCTGTATCCTTTAAGTAGATCATCAGAAACATCAACCCCAACTGTGCCCTGGGCAACTATTTCCTCAACTAAATCAACTGATTGCGAATTTTCGTCAATTCCGCCAACAACATACAAACCTCCTTCATACTCGGCAGTAGCCATCCAGTGTCGTTTTGAGCTGAGTTCGAGTTCATCGGTTTCCCACGAATCGGTATCAATATCATAAACTATAATACTTTTATAAAACGCTGCGGAGCCTCCACCGGCATTCCCACCAATACTATAAATTAAATTATTGATGATCCCAAATGCACAGGCACCAACCTGGTACGGCGAGTCGGCAAGCTTTGTCCACGAATCAGTTAAAGGTGTATATTTATAAAATTCAGAACTATTCCACCCAAGTATGTATATATCGCCCTGGAACAGGATAGAACTTAAATCCCAGGTACCGGAAGCCAGATTAGACGTTTTAGTCGTCCATACATTAGTTGCTATATTGTAGGCGAAAACTTCACCTAAAGAATTAAATAAATAAATTATTCCATTCAGTTCTTCTGAGGTTAATCCCCAGTCCTGGTTCACGTTAGGGCTTTCACTTAAATAAATCCAGTCGCCGCTTATAAAATTATACTTTCGGTTAAGTGAAGGTCCATTTGGCCAACCACCTAACAGATAAACATTATCGCCAACAAGTAATGTTTCAACATCCCACAAATTATTATCGGGAATCGTATCGTGGTAAGCCCAAATAGTTCCGTCATATTTATATATTCGTGGGTATACTATTGATCCTGACCAGTTGTTGGAACCTCCGAAATGATAAATCGAACTATTCCAAACTTCAGCGTTTCCTGCTCCTAAAGGGATGGGTAGATTTGGTAATTGCTGAGCAAATGTTAGTGAAAAAGAAAAAATGCTCAGCAAAATAATCGAAGAGAGTAGATGTTTCATAAGGCTTCAATTTTAATCGTGAGTAAAATATATGTCTACAGATGTGTTAATAATATTCGAAATTGGTTTTTAGTGATGTAAAACTTGAATATTTAACAACATACTTCAGTTTATGTTTGGAGTACTATTAATATTTAGAATCTTCTTTAAAGGTATTAAAACAGACACAAAATCAGATTGTTTCCATTTTAAGGTGAATTTCACAAAAAAAAACCGGACTCAGTGAATCCGGTTTTATTTTTCGATGATAAATGATCTGATTATTTCTTTTCCTTCAACAAATCTCTGATTTCGGTAAGTAAAGTTTCTTCTGCTGATGGGGCAGGAGGAGCTGCAGGTGCGGCTTCTTCTTTTTTCTTGGCTGAATTTATTGCCTTAATCATCATGAAAATAGCAGCTGCTATAATTACGAAATCAATAACATTCTGGATAAACATACCGTAGTTTAGTGTTACGGCAGGGGTTTCCCCGACTGCTTCAACCAGTATTGCTTTATAATCTTTAAAGTCAACACCACCCAGCAGTACTCCCAATGGAGGCATAAGCACATCGTTCACAAAAGAAGCTACAATTTTACCAAATGCACCTCCGATAATAACACCTACTGCCAGATCGACGACACTGCCTTTCATGGCAAATTCCTTGAATTCTTTAACTAGTCCCATTTTTTTTGTTTGGTTTTTGGTTAATACTAATGGTTATATGCTTGATTTTTAATTAGTAATGGTTTAATGAATATGTGAATCCGATGCTGAAAGTCTCCCTGAACTGAGTGCGTGGGCCATGAGTTATTCCTTCTTTATCCGTGTAAAGTATGTTGTCATCATAAATGAGCATGGTAAGTAGATTGAGTGATATATATTTATTCACTTTCATCATTATATTGTTTTCCCATCCTACTATAATATTCTGCGGATTATGCCTGTAATCGGAGAATAAATCGAGTTTCGACATCAGGTTTACATTTTTCATAATATCTTTTTTGAAAATGATATTTACTGAGCCCCCTACCTGCCATAGTGTCTTATTGTCGCCCATTACTCCGAAAGCCCCTATTAAATTCCCTTTATCGTCAATAGTATTTGTAAGAGCTGTATCATTAACAACTGTTAATCGTGCTCCGATAGGCGAAATGAAAACGGCAAAATAGTCAACTGGTTTATAGTTTAATCCAATCGAAAGCTGGAAATATCCTGGTGCTAAAAACTTGGAAATATAGTCGGGATTGGGATAATTATACCCTTTGTCGAATTGTGACCTGAACTCAAAAAGGCCGGCATAATCCCAGTTTTTCCATGCATACAATCCGCCTTTGGTAACGAGGTTTATTTTATCGTTTATTTTGCGCCATTGAGGATCGGACTCCTCCATGTACGACATGCCATATGCCAGTCCGAGGTAGTTGTTCCACGACACTTTCCCTTTAGCATAGTTTTTATAAATATTTAGCATCGCATTGACTGAAAATGCGTTTTCACCTCCGGCTGACCAATTTGTGAAAGTGGTTTGCGATAAGCCAAGTGACGTTTCATATTTCGACTTCCAGGAAGTATCGACTTCAGGTTCAAAAGCCATTAGCTGAAAACTGAAAACTGAAATAAATAAGATAAGGGTTAATTTTCTCATAGGTTAAGGTTGTTAATAGGATTGTTTTTTGTATTTGGTTGTTCAAAGTTACATTACAATTATTTTAAAAGCAAATGATTATTCTGCCTGCACGTAATGAATCAAAGGGGAAATAACAACCGGATACTGGACAATGTTTAGCCCCGGGATATAAAAATACGAAAATTCAAAATTGAGGGAATCGGAAAACCAGTTAAAATTGTATTTGGAAAATTGAACGCTATATTTTTTTCAAATCAGACATTTTAATCCATCCTATGCTGCCATTGGCAATCTTTATTTCCTGCCAGTCGGCAACAACATCAAGTAAAACGACTTTTGTTCCCTCATGAAGCACAAAAATATCTTTACTATTTTCATCGGGCGAACTCTTAATATTAACTGTAGGCTCAAAAACAATGGCTTCGTGCTGTAAAGTCAGATAATGATTGCGTTGCGAAGCGGCTAAGGTGCCAACGCCAAATAGAACCAGCAAAACTAATCCGGTCCAGAAAGTGATTTTCCGTATAAGTGTGTTCGAAACAGCAATATATATGGCAATTAGCAGCAATCCGGATGTGAGAAGTAAAATATTTATAACTGCCAGAATATCTAAGCTCATCATGTTAAGCAAATACTTCCACCACCTTTTATAAAAAAGCTCGGGCACTTTCTCCACTTTATCAATCAGTTTGCTGTTGGCTACTTCAATATTGTGTTTGATGTCTTCGTTGTTTGGTGCAAATTTAAGTGCTTTTTCATAAAATAAAATCGCTTCGGTATTATCATTATTCCTGAAATAGGCATTTCCCAGGTTATAATATAATGAGTATGATTCGTAACCGCCGGCTATAATTTTATTGTACAGTTCAATTGCTTCGGGGTATTGTTTTTCATTATACGCTTTTGCTGCCTGAGCTGCCAGTTGCTCGGGGTTTTGTGCCAGTGCATGAAATGCAACTAACAGTATGACCGTTAACAGGACTGCTATTTTTTTACATTTCATAGGGAAGAGTGAGTTTTAGGTGAAATATTTGCGAGGCTAGAGTTGTCATTCAGTTGTGGAGGAGTGAGTGTTTTGAGTGATTGAGAGAGGTGAGTGTCATTCGGTGGTCATTCGTTGTGGAGGGTTGAGTTGGAGGAGAATTATTTGAGAAGTTTGAGTGGTCATTCGTTGTGGAGGAGTGAGTGTTTTGAGTGATTGAGAG